>NZ_OZ252014.1:0-303125 GCF_965247405.1 Ekhidna sp. | reverse complement strand
AGTCGCTGAAAAGCACAAATACATTCTTGGGACTGTATTTTTCTCTTATGAGTTCCACATCATCCTTTCGGTTTGTTATAATTGAAACCCTTCTACCCACTCCAACCAACTGATCTACTACATGCCAGCCAAATTCGTTCCATCCAATAATCACCGCGTGATTGGTGAAGCTGGTTCCACTGTAACCCAGCTTTTTGTTTTCCTTAATAGTTGTCATAAGCGTAGTAAGTTGTCCAATTAAAATACCGAAAATACCAATACTTGTAAGTATGAATATGAGAGAAATATACCTGCCCCAAATCGTAGCAGGGAAAATATCACCATAACCTACAGTCGTAAGTGTTACCAGTGAATACCAAAATGCGTTTTGATAGTTGTTTAGTGCAGACTGGCCACTGTCTTTTTCTACATAAACCAATAGCCACACCAAAGCGAAATAAATCACCAAAACAAGTGTGATTAGTAGAAAAAGACGAAGACTAGCGTTCTTTTTAAAGGTAGTAGACATAGGCTAGGTAAAAGTCAAATATAACATATTCAAGATGTATTTTGACTCAGTAGTTTTTACGATGAGCTAATTTCTATGATCCCTAAGATAATCAGATAATTGGCTGACTCTATAATTAGCCATTCAAAGGTCAATGATTATTTGCTCGGCATTTTCTTCCAGCCTACCCAGTCTCAAAATGGCCTGTTTACATTTCAATAAATCAGCAGACTCTAGAGTGGACTTAATTTGCTTCCAAAGGACTTTTGAATCATCGCAGTAGAAATACAATGTTCCATGGCTGCCATCAATGGCTATTTCATGTCCGTCAAAATCAGCTTCCTCATTATCTGAGAGCAATTCGCGAAACTGTTCGGATAACCGATGGACGGGCTCAAGACTATTAATCCACCCTTCAAAATAGACAACAATGGATTGCTTTCTGTCTATCACTGATTAAATGCTCTCAGCTTAATCTTGGTCAGCTTACGCTTGGTGTCTAAAGGAAAATCGCCTTTCATTACCCAGTCATAGAAGCTGGGTTCTTTATCAAGGATCTCTGCTACGGGTTTACCTCTGTGCTTTCCGAAGTTGAAAACTTCTATGCCATCCTTATAGATCATTCGTCCGGCAAAGTCTACACGGCTGGAAGTGGTCAAATCGTGGAGTTTGCCCATATCATTTTCAATCGTAGCAAGTTTCTTTCCCAGCCCATCGAACGCATCCTGGCCTTCATATTTTTCTATCTGTGAAACGAGCACTTCATAGGTGGCCTTGGTATCTGCAAGGGCGCTATGAGCGTCTACCAACTCTTTATCGCAGTAAAATTTGTATGCTGCTGTTAGATTTCGTTTTTCCATGAGATGGAAAAGCTTCTGCGCATCTACAATTTTTCGGTTGTCCGTTTCAAAGTCCACATTGGCCCTGAGGAATTCTTCCACTAGCATGGGCACATCAAATCCTAAAACATTAAATCCGGCCAGATCACATCCTTCCAGGTATTGTGCCAATGATTTGGCGATCTGAGTAAATGAAGGCTCATCTTTCACATCTTCATCATAGATGCCGTGTATCAAACTCGTTTCATGTGGGATAGGAATGGTTGGGTTAATCTTTCTACACTTCTCTTCAATGGTGCCATCTGGCATGGCTTTCACCATGGCGATCTCCACGATTCGGTCTTGTGAAATATTGGTTCCAGTTGTTTCCAGGTCAAATACGACCAAAGGATTTTTTAAATTGAGTTTGAACAAAATGTTGCTTTTAAAGGTGTGCGACCAAAGATAGTAGAAAGCACCAAAGGAGGCGAATGATCGTTGTGGATAAGTGGGGGGAAAATGGTGGACGAAATCCCCATTTTATCTTTTGCTAAAATTTAAGTTTGTATTGGAATTAAAATTTAACACACTACCTGAATGGAAGGAGCAAAACAACCATCAACACCATCAACAAAAAGTCGTCGCATCGGCCTCTCGACCCTTTCAGAACATTTAGGTAAACTACCTCCACAAGCAGTTGAAATAGAAGAGGCAGTGCTGGGTGCGCTCATGCTCGAAAGAGATGCCCTTTCCAATGTAATAGACATCCTTCATCCGGAGAGTTTTTACAAAGATGCCCACCAGGAAATTTACGCGGCAATCGTAGCGCTGTTCAATGACA
This sequence comes from Ekhidna sp., assembly GCF_965247405.1. Classification (GTDB taxonomy): domain Bacteria; phylum Bacteroidota; class Bacteroidia; order Cytophagales; family Cyclobacteriaceae; genus Ekhidna. Next base: position 300,979 of record NZ_OZ252014.1, on the reverse strand, counting down.
GTCAGCCGATAGATATCAAGACAGTTACCCATCAGCTTCGAAAAGAAGCGAAACTGGAGGTTGTCGGAGGAGCGCACTTTGTTGCCGAACTAACTACAAAAGTAAACTCAGCGGCCAACATCGAGTATCACGCGCGTATCATCGCAGAGCAATCCATCAAAAGAGAATTGATCCGAATCTCCTCTGAGATTCAAAAAGATGCATATGAGGATACGATTGATGTCTTCAAATTGCTGGACAGGGCAGAACAATCACTATTCGATGTTTCCGAGTCTCACATTCGAAAGAACTATGATAAGATGAGCTCGTTGATGCACCAGGCCATCGATGAGATCCAGATAAGAAAAGATCGCAAGGATGGACTGACAGGGGTGCCAAGTGGTTTTTCAGCGCTCGATCGTGTGACCTCAGGGTGGCAGCCTTCCGACTTAGTGATCATAGCAGCACGACCAGGTATGGGTAAAACGGCATTTGTGGTTTCAGCCCTACGAAATGCCGCAATTGATTTCAATACTCCAGTGGCCATCTTCTCCCTGGAGATGTCGTCTGTACAGTTGGTTAATCGATTAATTTCAGCTGAGGCCGAACTCCCGAGTGAAAAAATTAAGAAGGGTGACCTTGCCGACTATGAGTGGGAGCAGATGATCCACAAAACCAGAAAGCTCTCCGAAGCACCGATCTTCATTGATGATACACCGGCATTGAGTATTCTCGAACTTAGAGCAAAATGTAGAAGGCTGGCAGCACAGCACGGAGTGAAGCTGATCATCATAGACTACCTGCAGCTGATGAGTGGAGACAGCAGCAAAGGCGGTGGAAACCGGGAGCAGGAGATCGCATCCATTTCAAGAGCTTTGAAGGGAATTGCAAAAGAATTGAATGTGCCAGTGCTTGCCCTGTCTCAGTTGAGTAGGGCAGTGGAAACTAGAGGTGGTGACAAACGACCACAGCTTTCGGACCTTAGGGAATCAGGATCAATTGAGCAGGATGCAGATATGGTAATGTTCCTGTATCGTCCGGAATACTATGGGTTGGATACCGACGAATCCGGCATGCCACTTCAGGGACTGGGTGAGGTGATCATCGCTAAGCACAGAAACGGATCACTCGATACGGTCAACCTCAAGTTCATTGGCAAGTTCACCAAGTTTACCGACTGGGATGGAGACCAGGGAGATGGTTTTGGTGGCTTCCCAACATCCGGTCCAGCCAACGATGACTTCACCATCACCCTTCCAAGCAAAGCCAATGGAGGAGATCAGGGGTCAGAGGATGATGCTCCATTCTAATTTTTATATTTTCGTCAGCTTGTTGCTTACAGCTTAAAACTTGTAACTAAAAGAATGAAAGCGATTACGATCACACAAGAATCGGAACCGATTCAGTTGGTAGATAATGGTAAACCTGAAGTGTCAGGCGATGAGTGCTTGGTGAAGATTTCAGCCGCGGCGCTCAACCGGCGGGACCAGTGGATCCGTGAAGGGATGTATCCCGGCATTCAGTTTGGTACGGTTCTGGGGTCCGATGGATGTGGGGTAGTGGAAGAAGGCCCTAAAGAGTGGATTGGAAAGGAAGTGATCATCAACCCAAATGTGAATTGGGGGGATAATCCCGAGGTTCAATCTTCGGACTACTCTGTGTTGGGTATGCCAACCCACGGTACGCTTGCAGAATATATCAAAGTGCCGGCTCATCGATTGCAGGAAAAACCATCCTACCTGAGTAATGAAGAAGCTGCAGCCTTGCCACTTGCCGGGCTGACGGCCTTTCGTGCCACTATCAAAAAAGGAGGTGTAAATAGCGGAAAAAGGGTGCTTGTTACGGGTGCAGGGGGTGGAGTGAGCCAATTTGCGATTGCTTTTGCTGTAGCTTCAGGAGCTGAGGTTTATGTGACCAGTGGAAGCGAGGAAAAGATTGAGAAAGTCAAAGAGATGGGAGTGAAGGGGGGCTTCAACTACAAAGAGGAGAAGTGGTTCAAGGATGCCGGAAAGCTCGGGGGGTTTGATACCATCATTGACAGTGCGGGAGGTAATCAGCTGAACAATTACCTGAAAATAATCAAGCCTGCCGGACGAATAGTAATGTATGGTAGTACCACCGGCTATCCGGAAAAGGTGGATGTATTCAGATTATTCTGGTCACAGGCCCAGATCATGGGAAGCACCATGGGCAGTGATGAGGAGTTTGTAGAAATGCTTGAATGGGTGAATAAGCATCAGATTAAACCAACGGTAGATGAAGTGTATGAAGTAGATGATTATCTAAAAGCCTTTGACCGGTTCAATGCACCGGATCATTTTGGAAAGATTGTGATTAGTTTTTGATCAGATTGTCACCCTGACACAAGTTTAACATGACGGTCATTTGTACTTATCATTCAAACCCACCTTATCCAATATCATCGGCTTGATTTTATCCAGCCGCTTCTGTTTCGTTTCTAGCCGCTTGGCTTCAGCAATATGCTCCGCATACTCACGCTTGCAAGAATGGGTGAGTGAATCGAACGCCTCAGAAAGGTGGCTGTCAGACGCCAGTGCTTCTTTTAGTTCGTCAGGGATGATCAATGGCTTTTTCTCTGGCTTGATCTCCTTCCCATCCTTTTGATTCTGAATGGCTTCTCTGATGTATTCGAGCACAAGCTTCTCATCAATGTCATCAACCGATTCAAACCGCCATTGGCGTAAGCCTTTGGTTTTACCTTCCTGTGCATTAATAAGTATGTTGGCAGGATCTTTCAAAAACACGCCATTGAAAAACCATAGTCCTGCATAACTTTTGAAGGCGCCAATTCCCGCTACGTTTTTATTCTTCCAGCAGTAAGTAGGAATGCCCCACTTCATTTTCTCTTCAAGTTCTGTTGATAGAAGAATGGATCGTAGCTTTTCAAGTAATGGTCGGTATTCTTCATTCCATGAAAAATACTCTTCAGGTGTTTTGGCCATTTTCATGAAAGGTATGATTTAAGGATTTTTATGCTTTCTGTATGAAATTTCACACAAACATTTCAACTAGTTGATCCACAATGTTAGCAGAAACTTTGTGAATGACCGTTTTCCTTTGTGGGTGACTTTTGATTAGAGCATCAAGCGCCTATCATTATGATAGAAAAAAACTTCACCATGCGAACCCCCTTAATTACGCTCTCTATCCTGTTGCATTTTTTTTCCTGTAAAGATGACGATGCTAAAGATCCGGAAGAAATAGTTGCCTTTGAAGATCAAGACAATGATGGATTTGGAAATCCTGATGCCGAAGTTTCAGTCATCGAATTGACAGACGGAATAGTTCTTGATAATACAGATTGCGATGATACCGATGCTACTATCCATCCAGGTGCAACTGAGATACCAGACAATGACATTGATGAAAATTGTGATGGACTAAAGGACCTCACGTGGTTTGAAGATGCCGATGAAGACGAATTTGGTAATCCGGAAGAAATGGAAATAAGAGATACTGCTCCATCCGGATATGTTGATAATGGAGATGATTGTGATGATACAAACGCAGATGTTAATCCTGATGCAGAGGAAATTCCAGACAATGATGTCGATGAGAATTGCGATGATATTAAAATGTATACCTGGTATGAGGATGCTGATGGAGATGGATTTGGGAATGCTGAATCAGCTGAAATCGCATCGGAGCAGCCAACGGGTTATGTAGACAATGATGAGGATTGTGACGATGATGATGAGCTAGTGAATCCGGATGCTGTGGAGATCAAGGGGAATGATGTGGATGAAAATTGTGATGGAAATATGGAAGCAGCGATTTGCGGAGACGGGGTGCAAGATGTTGGTGAAATGTGTGATGATGGCAATACGGTAAGTGGAGATGGATGTAACTCTACTTGCGATTCTGATGAAACTTGTGGCAATGGATTTCTTGATGGTAACGAAGTTTGTGATGATGGGAATAACATAGATGGAGATGGATGTAATGCAACTTGTGAATCAATCGAGATCTGTGGCGATGGAATTGTGAATCCTGGAGAAGAGTGTGACGATGGGAATACCGTACCTGGTGATGGTTGTGATCAATTATGTCAACTGGAAGGTGAATTTGTTTGTGATGATGGTGTGGATAATGATAGCGATGGCAATACAGATTGTGATGATCCGGATTGCCAGGGCACCACAGATTGCGGGGGTACTACGGATTGTGACGGAGATGGAGTCCCTGATGATGCTGAGTTTCCCGGATGTGAATGTAATCCCAGATGCTAATCCCGATCAAATTGAAAATTCTGATAGGCCGAACGAAATTCTAGTAGCGCCTTTTGGTCATCCTGTTCTGCTGCGAGTTGAGCACCTTTTCGAAAGGTTGTTTCTGCTTCATCCCACCGTTCTTCCTCCCACAGTAGGTGGGCTGCTTTAAAATAGGTGGGAAGGTAATCCGGATGATCTTTAAGCAGCGAAAGGAGTATTTCCAATGAATTCTTCGGTTGAGAATCATAGTACTCCATTGCGAGCGCATATTTATTAAATGGATTTGCGGGTTCTTCTGAAATAAACTGTTTAAGCAGTGAGGTCCGGTCTGAATTCATCAGACTAAATTACTTTTGATATGCTTCAAAATAAAATTGAAATGGACAACCTGAAATACTACCTCTTATCAATCTGTCTTGTCACTGAAATCGTATCTTTTGCCCAGGATGGTGACACCACAGATTATTACTATCAAATTCCGGAATACCCTGAGGACTACAACGCTGGAACCGTTGCGGCACGTCTGGTGGATGGATTAGGATTTCGTTATTACTGGGGAACGGAAGGGTTGATGACGGAAGATTTGAGCTACCGTCCGAGCGAAGGAGCCAGAAACGTGGAAGAAACCATCGATCACATTTTGTCTCTGACACAGATCCTGGTGAATGCAGTGAATGAGCAACCATTTGAGGGGGTAGAGATGGATGGGCTTTCTTTCGAGGAGAAGCGGGACCTTACTTTAGAAAACATTCGTCAGGCAAGCGAGATGCTAAAGAATGCGAATGGGGAAGACTTAGCCAGGTATGATATGGTTTTCCCGAGTGCAGAATTCCCATTCTGGAATCTGATCAACGGACCAATAGCAGATGCAATTAATCATGTAGGTCAGATTATCACCTTCAGACGCACCAATGGCAACCCCATCAATCAGAACATTAGCGTGTTGCAGGGTAGGGTGAGGGGCTAGCCATGTTTCAGCTTCAGTATTAGGATGGTTCCTGTTAACAAAAGCGTGATAGAATTTGCGATAATGATAGGTAGATCACCCAGGTGGATTCCATATGCCAGCCAGCATCCCACTCCAGTGTTGAATGTCAAGTACATGCCCAGTGAAAGGCTTTCCGTACTTTTGGTACGGATGGTTTTGATGGCCTGAGGGGCAAAAGAAATGGTAGTCAGAAAGGCGGCAATAAATCCGATGTAATTCATTGGTTGGTTATATGATTTATGATCATCTCTGCATGCTCTCTGGAATTTTCTATAAACCAGGCATTGGTTTTCAGTCCACCACAGATCACACCGGCCAGGTAAACATTGGATACATTGGTCTCCATTGTTTGTTCATCGTAAACAGGCGTTTTAAATTCATCTGTTCCAATCTCAACACCCACATGCTTCAGGAATGAAAAGTCCGGCTGGTAGCCAGTCATGGCCAGCACAAAATCATTCGGGATCGTCAGCTGCTTCTTTGGAGTCTGAATATCAATAGAATGCTCCTCAATACGAGTGATATTGCTTTCAAAATAGGCCTGGATAGACCCCTCGGCTATTCGGTTATCGATATCGGGCTTCACCCAATACTTCACCCTGGGATTGATTTCCTTTTCCCTTATCACCATAGTTACACTCTTGGCACCTTTCCGAAATACTTCCAGTGCTACGTCTACAGCCGAATTTGCAGCCCCCACCACAGCGACATCCATGTCGTAGTAGGGATGAGGTTCATCATAATAATGCTTCACCTTTGGCAAGTCTTCACCGGGAGCATTCAGCATGTATGGGAGATCGTAGAATCCAGTTGCAATGATTAGATTTTTGGCCTGGTACGTTCTTCTGCTCGAGTGAACGGTGAATTGGTCTTTATCTTTATTTACTTCCTCGATTCGTTCGTAAAGACGCGTGTTTAGTTTCCAAGAAGAGGCTACTCTACGGAAATACTCGAGTGCTTCCGGACGGGTGGGTTTTGGATTATGCGAAATGAATGGCACCCCTCCAATCTCCAGACGATCGGAAGTGGAAAAGAAGGTCATGTTTCGTGGATAATTATAAAGGGAGTTTACCAGGCACCCTTTGTCTACGATTACATAGGAAAGATTGGCTTTCTCACATTCAATGCCACAAGCAAGGCCAATGGGCCCGGCCCCAACAATTAATACATCAACATCTTCGCTCATGGTGCGAAGATAAATTCGGATTAATCCTTCAAGCAGAAAATACCGGTAAAGTTTCCGTTTACGGTGTTTTCACCGTCGAGAGTCGCATCCATTCGTCCGGTTACTTCTGTATCTGTAATGGTTAGGATTTCCACGGCTCCAATAGAGGCAATATTGTTTACTGCACCATCAGGATTAAATAGCGTAACTGTTTGGCCACTGAAAGTGCTTAAGTCAAGAGATAGCTCATATATTCCTACTTCTGCTGGAGCAAAGAAAAAGACACTCACCTCATCTCCAAAACCAAAAAAATCGCAAACATCAGTGAATTCCTCACTTGCATGGTAAAGGTCAAATGAAATCATCTGTTCACCTTCTATTGTTGTTTCTTCGACGGTTCCCTCTCCAAACGTAAACGATAACCCATCGATGGTTCCCTGAAGGTTTTGGTCAATGAAGTCATACGATGGGCCTGAATCATCATCCCCTCCACAAGAGGTGATTACTAGTATTGAGCAGAGGCTAAAGGAAATCAAGATTAACCTGATTGAAGTTTTCATAGCGTTTATGGTTTTTTGTAAAGTTACGCTTTACTTCGAATTATTCCTGCTAAGAATAAATTGCTCCACCATCGGGATGATAGTATCGAAAAGCTCAAATCTACCCTGGATGCCTGTTTTATTCATCGTGATAGCAAAAACCAAATCGTATTGCGGATAAACAACCAGTAGGGCCAGTCCACCAACAGCCATACCTCCATGGTGTATGACTTCCACCTTAATGTTTCCATTGAAATACCTCTCGGAGAAATCATGACGCCAACCGAGCGCATAGTTTTGCTCATTGATTGAACCATCGTTTAATCGCTGGGGCGTGACAAGTGCTTCGCTGGTGGCTTTACTTAGAAATGCTGTATCCAGCAATGCATTGCCTGCCCGAACAAGATCGGATGGGGTGGATACAAATCCACCGCCTGCCCATTTGTTGCTTAGATTTAATGCATAGGCATCCTTGAATTTTTCAGTAGTTGTTTCGTAAGGCATGGACTTTTTCGTTTGGTTCCTACGTTTGTCTGCCGCTGTATTCTCCATCTGCAAGGGGCTGAATACATATTCTCCCATGTAGCTAAGAAAGTTTCTTCTGGTGGCCCTTTCCATTGCCAGGCTTAATGCAGTGAAGTTGTAAGTGCTATAGGAAAAAGATTCACCGGGCTCAAAGAGAAGGGCGTCTTTTTCAAAGTAAACAACACTTTGTGCGATTGACTGAAATTCTTCATTGCTATAATATTCCCATAAGGGGAAACAAAAACATACGCTGTAATTCCTTATTCCAGACTGATGGGAAGCAAGCTGACTGATCGAGATGTTAGGTTTGTTTTGAAATAATCCGGTGTAATACTGAACAGAAGAATCTAAATGAATCAGTCCTTCTTCAACCATTTTTCCCAAACCCAAAGATGTTAGCGCCTTGGAAACACTGCCAATGCGATACTGAGAGCTGGTATCCGCGGGTATTTTGTTTTCTAAATCCATGAAGCCAAGTGCGTAAGACCAGACCATTCTTCCCTGAATCATGGCGGCAACTGAGATTGAGGGTGCTTTGCTAAGCGATATAATAGTATCCAGATGTTGTTTGGATGCTTCGATTGCTTCCCGATAATTCGAATCTTCAATACCTGCAAAAGAAACCTTACTTCGATTCTCAGGAATTTGCCGCCATCCAAAATTCCAATCAATGATTGGTTGAAAAAGGACATAGATTACCCATGTAAGGCTTGAGAGCCCTACTATAATAAGGAGCTTTTTCATGGTTAGTGTGTTTTTAAGCGTTCGGATTTAATATACTCATACCCTTTGAAAAGCAGTATGACTTCCAGAATGATGGCCGGGATGAGCATAATATAGCCCATTAAGAAGCCAACCACGAGAAGAAAACAAGCTCCGGCTATGATTTCAATAATTCCAGCAGCCTTGGCAAGAATCCCCATTCCGTCCTGCAGTCTCATCAGGCCAATTCCCAAGAGGATCCCAATAACTCCAACAGACATGGATTCACCTACTCCAATCATGATAAGGTTTGCTTCACTGATATTGATATACAATGAGAAAATGTCAAGAAGGGTGATAAAGGCGAATAATCCTATCATGATGTATGATGATATTTTCAGCAAATAGTTATTGAAAAAATCAGAAAGACGGATGAATCCATACAGGAAAATAGAATATGAAATAAAATAAAGCAGCTTCATCGGAATGTAGAATATAGGAGATACATCAATGTCGCCTGACTCGTATCGATCAACTTCCAGGGCACCATCTATAAATCCCACCACGAAGTATACAATACCTGCAATCCATGCTACTTGCAGCCAAGACTGCAATGAGTTAAAATATTCAGCTGATTTTGTGGGTCTGGTCTTTTCTTTGAATTCTTCGATATCTATCTCCAATGCTGATAGTAATATTTTCACTGTAGATAGCCGAGGTGTCACTTCACCAGACTCTATGCGCTGTATGGTTCTGACACTGACATTGCAGGCTTCTACTAACTCTTCTTGTGTCATGTTCCGTTGCTGACGCAATTCAATTAACTTTTGTCCAAGTTCGGGTTGTTTCATTTTTTGATCTTTTCGGCAATAGTATTCCGAAGCTACATGTATTCGCAAATAAATGAATTACAATTCACCCGTCATTCACCCGTCATTCATTTAGGAGGGCTTTGAAAAAAAAAACCACCCCGATAATCTCGGGGTGGCTACTATTATGATACGTATTAGTATGAAGAGGATTCATTTAATACGTACGCTCCACCTTACCTAATCCATGTTCTTTTTTTGTGACCTTCTTCGTATTTCCTTTAAATAGAATTTTTCCATCGCCATAAATTTTGGCCTCTAGTTGATCTTTCACATTGATCTCCATATCTCCAGATCCGGTTAGAGATGCATCTGCTGTTTTTAGGTCCAGCTTATAAGCTTCAATTTTTCCATACCCGGAAAGTGAAATTTCCGCTCGGTCTGCATATCCGGTGAGCTTTACCAATCCACTCCCTGAGTTGGTAATGCTCAGAATCTCTCCTTTGATGTCTGCCTCCAATGTTCCTGATCCTGAGTTGGTTAATGTTAAGTCCTTTGAAGAAATCGAGTTTTCAGTGATCAGCTTGCCATTACCGTTGACATTAAGGGCATTAATATTTCTCATAGAAATAAATATATCCAGCTTCGGAGCGATTTTGATATCATCAATCTGCTCCCAGATGCTTTTGCTTTTCTCATCTCGGTTGACATTGATAGTCAGTGCTCCATTAGAAATCTTAAACTCTGAGATATCCATGATCTCCTTCAAAGCATGAACTTCAATTTTGGTTTCATTGGATTGCTTGAGGTAAATGGTGTAGCGAGCATTCAAATGAATGGTGTGGAAGTCATCCACAATTTCAACGTCTTCTTTGATGACCTGTGATTGCGCCAGAATAAGTGCTGGTGATAATATGATTGCAAGTATTGTAAGTAGCTTTTTCATCGTTAGCATTTTATGCTTGATGTTGCTAACGGTATGCCAAAGCTGATTTTTGACGGTATAATGGTCCTTGCTGTCAATTTTAATCTCAATATGAGAATGCCAGTTTGATTTTGAGAAAAAAAAGGCGCAGAAATCTGCGCCTTTTGAAAAGTAGATTTGAACAGAAATTTAATAGACGTATCCTAACGCCGTTTTATCATCGTTAGTGAATGGACGATCACCTTCAGGGCTGCCACATGCAAGCATCCAGCTATTGGCACTAGGTCCGGTAGGAGTGCCCGGGATATGATTAGCACCAACACCGCCATCTCCTTCGTTATCCGGAGCACCACCACAGCTATAGCTTCTGTCCATGTAGTCTGTATGACGGAAGCCAATGCAATGTCCCATTTCATGAGCAATGGTAGTGGCTAATCCATTGATGTTTGAAACATTGTCATAGTACCCTCTTGTCATAAGGATCGTTCCATATGGGTCTCCATTTTCAGGGAATCCGGCAGATCCTAAAATTCCAAACCAATAGTAATACCAAGGGGATGCTCTGATGGTGATATCAGCCTGGCTAGAGCTCGTTACTCGATTGAATGTAAGATTTAGGTTCTCAGAATTGTAGCGAGCAATTGCTATGTCCGTCGCTTGAGCATACTTGGTGGGCATACTCCTTACATACACATTGATTGTACGAGGCGTGCCTGTTACCAGATTGTCTGTGTGATAATGCTCTTCAACTGGAAGACCATTACTTGGAGACATTTTTTCCAGCTGATCCAGAGTGATGCGAATGTCACCCTCAATAAAGAGAATGTCATTGTACATTTTCACCTCATTGGCGTTGAAACCCAGATCAGCAACTTTTGCCAAGACATCACTTGGGACTTCTTGTAGTTGAGGTTGTTGTTCTTCATTGCTGTCCTGGCAGGCCCATAGCACTACCAGAGCAAGGGCGAAGACACCCAGCTTCATTAATCTTCTCATAATACGTTTAAAATTTGGTTCTTAGGGTTGAAGGTAAAAAATTGTAGGGAATTATAAAACCATTGCGAAAGAAAATAGAGTAAATCTTCTGTATTATCGAAATAAAAATAGACGCATTGGTAGAGTCTGGTTCTGTTTTACAAAAAGCGAATGAATTGGCTTCCCAAATTGACCATAATTACTAACTTCGAGGTTCGAAAAAATGAGGAGTTGAACCGTTTTACTTCTCACTTGTTTCTTACTAAAACACTCAGATAGATAAATGAAAATATTAGTTTGTATTACGCATGTGCCTGATACTACTTCTCGCATTGCGTTCACTGATGGAGATACCAAATTTGACAAAAATGGGGTGCAATTCATCATTGGTCCATATGATGACTATGCCCTTGCAAGAGCAGTAGAGCTTAAAGAGCAAACAGGCGGGAGCATCACTGTATTGAACGTAGGTGAAGCCGAGACAGAGCCAACCATTAGAAAAGCACTCGCTATTGGCGCTGACGATGCGATCAGGATCAATGCTTTCCCGGAAGATGGATTATTTGTAGCTAAGCAGATTGCTGCTGTAGCCAAAGATGGTGGGTATGACCTAATCTTAATGGGCCGTGAGTCAATAGATTTTAATGGTGGCCAGGTCCATGGAATGGTAGGTGAGCTTTTAGGTATTCCGTCGGTTTCACCAGTGATGACATTGGATATTGAAGGTGAAACTGCCAAGATCACCAGAGAAATAGAAGGGGGTAAAGAATACATGGAATTGCCATTGCCATTTGTTGCAGGGTGTCAGGAGCCGATCGCTGAATGGAAAATTCCGAATATGAGAGGTATCATGAGCGCACGTACCAAGCCACTCGAAGTAAAAGATCCAACCGGAGATGCTCCTAAAACTAAGGTGAGTAAGTTTGAATTGCCACCAGCGAAGGGAGCTGTGAAGTTGGTAGATCCGGATAATATGGATGAACTAGTAGATTTATTGAAGAACGAAGCAAAAGTGATATAACATGGCAGCATTAGCATTTGTAGAATTAGACGAAGGAAAAGTAAAGAAATCATCTCTTGAGGCGGTTAGCTATGCTCATGCTGTTGCAGGAGAGGTCACAGCGATCGTTTTTGGTCAAACTGATGATATGGATGTCATTGGCAAAGCAGGAGCGAGCAAGGTATTAAATGTAACAGATGAAAAGCTGGCATCACCAAACATTATGGCGTATGCTTCGGCAATAGCAGAGGCAATGAATCAGGAAGGATCTGACCTGTTGGTGCTAGCTAAAAGCTCCTTAGGTGATCCTGTGTCGGCAAGGGTATCGATCAAAGTAGATGCGTCATTAGCTTCTAATGTGGCTGATCTGCCAGATACATCCAGCGGATACGCGGTTAAGAAAAGTATTTATACAGGCAAGGCATTTGCAAATACCACGCTGGAAGGTGATAAAAAGATCATCATTATCAAGAAAAATGCGATAGCTATCAAAGAAGATGGTGGATCACCAGAGGTGGTGGCATTTTCACCTACCATTAATGATGCTGATTTTACGGTAAAAACGACGAAGACAGAGAAAGCAGAAGGAGATATTTTGCTTCCTGAAGCAGATTTGGTAGTGTCGGGTGGTAGAGGTCTTAAGGGTCCTGAAAACTGGGGTATGATTGAAGAGCTAGCTAAAACGCTGGGAGCTGCAACTGGATGTAGTAAGCCGGTTTCGGACATGGACTGGAGACCACACCACGAGCACGTTGGGCAAACGGGAATAAAAGTAAGTCCTTCATTGTATATTGCTATAGGAATATCCGGAGCGATCCAGCATTTAGCAGGGGTGAATTCATCTAAATACATTCTTGTTGTAAATAAAGATCCTGAAGCTCCGTTTTTTAAAGCTGCAGATTACGGTGTTGTTGGAGATGCCTTTGATGTAGTTCCAAAACTTACTGAAGCAATCAAGAAGGCACAAGGTTAATGGCCGACGATAAAATAAAGTTAGAGATATTGGGACTGTCCTCTAGTCAGTCCCAATCTGGCTCTTTTGCATTGGTGTTAGGAGAGTCCGGGGGGAATAGAAGACTTCCAATTATCATTGGCATGTTTGAAGCTCAGGCTATTGCGATTGAGATCGAGAAAATCGTACCTAACAGGCCAATGACTCACGACCTATTCAAAGCCTTTTCACACAATTTTGATATTTCTATTAAAGAAGTTTATATATCAGACCTCAAAGAAGGGGTATTCTTTGCGCGCATTATTTGTGAGCATGACGGTAAGGTCTTTGAAATAGACTCTCGTCCTTCGGATGCTATTGCAATCGGTCTACGCTTCAATGTTGATTTCTATACCAATGAAAACATTCTTACGGAGGCCGGAATCGTACTGACGGAGGAATATGAGGAAGAAATAGCCCAACAGGAAGTATCTAAGCCAGAGAAAACTAGTCTTGAAGATCTTTCTTCCAGCGAATTAGAAAAACTTCTTAATGAGGCGCTGGATAAAGAAGACTATGAAAAAGCAGCCCGGATCAGGGATGTGCTGAATAAGCGAAACTAACCATGGATTACATAAGAGGAATAGCCGGATTGATTGGCTTGGTTGCAATTGCCTGGGCGTTTTCCGGTAGTAGAAAGCAAATTGACTTTCGCCTGGTAGGTATTGGAATTGCCATCCAGGTAATTATTGGTTTATTAATAGCCAATGTTGAGTTTGTCAATCAGCTTTTTTCATGGATGAGTGCCGGGTTCGTTAAGTTCTTGAATTTCGGGCTGAAGGGAGCGGAGTTTTTATACGGAGACCTGGCGAAGAACAGTGAAGCAGTTGATGCAAAACATAATCTTGGATTCCTGTTTGTCTTCCAGGCACTTCCTACAGTCATCTTCTTTTCCTCTGTAACTGCTGGCCTCTATTATCTTGGGCTTTTGCAGAAAATCGTTTACGGATTTGCATGGGTTATGGCCAAAACCATGCGGCTGTCAGGTGCTGAAAGTTTATCAGCTGCAGGAAATATCTTTTTGGGTCAAACAGAAGCACCTCTTCTGGTACGTCCCTTTATTGGAAAGATGACAAGATCTGAGCTAAACTGCCTGATGACAGGGGGTATGGCCACCATTGCCGGAAGTGTGCTTGGAGCTTATGTGTCTTTTCTGGGAGGTGGAGACCCTGCTCAGCAGCAAATTTTTGCGACCTACCTCTTAAGTGCATCAATAATGAATGCGCCTGCAGCAATAGTGATGGCCAAGATCTTTTTGCCTGAAGATGAGCCGGAAAAAATCGACAGTAGTTTAAAAGTCAACAAAGAAAATATTGGAGTAAACCTGGTGGATGCCTTAGCCAGAGGAGCATCTGATGGGGTGAAACTCGCCTTAAACATTGCAGGGATGCTACTGGCTTTTATAGCTGTAATATTTGCATTGAACTGGATTTTAGTGGATGGGATTGGAGAATTGACCGGACTGAATGAGTTTGTTATTCGAACTACCGATGGTGCTTTCGAAGGCTTCTCTCTTCAGTATATACTTGGTCAGGTATTCAGAGTGTTTGCTTTTATAATGGGCGTGGAATGGGCTGAGACAATCAAAGTTGGCAGCCTATTGGGTCAGAAGACTGTGATCAATGAATTTGTGGCATACTTAAGTCTGGCTGACATGAAATCTGCCGGTTTACTATCAGAAAAATCAATTATTATTTCTACCTATGCATTATGCGGTTTCGCAAATTTTAGCTCAATTGCCATTCAAATAGGAGGAATCGGAGGGATGGCTCCCAACAGGCAAGGAGATCTTTCTAAGCTTGGATTGCGAGCCTTGGTAGCGGCTACACTCGCAACTATGATGACAGCAACCATTGCTGGAGCTTTATTTGGATAATTATGAAAAAACTTATTCTTCTTTTATCAATTTTTTCCATTTCACTTTTGTTTAGCTGTGGGAGTGATGATGGCGATTCAGTATCCTTTGAAGAGCAACTAGCCAGAGATATCGAAATTATTGATCAGTATTTAGCTGATAACAACATTAATGCGACGGTTCACGAGTCGGGTATAAGGTATACTTTAAATAACGCTGGTAACAGCATGTTGCCATCAATTGGAGATGATATAGCAGTAAAATATGCTGGTTACTATTTTGATGGAACGTTACTTGGCAGTGATACAATAGGTCTTACTTTTACTTTAGATACTGGCATTATCGTTGCATGGTTAGAAATGCTTTCTGAGATAGGAGAGGGTGGGGAAATAACTTTCTATGCTCCATCCGGATATTGTTTTGGTGCACAAGGAAATGGAGTAGTACCACCGAATACAAATCTTATTTACAATGTGGAGCTTTTGGGAGTGATCGATAGTGAAGAAGAGCAGCTCGACATAGATACCTTAATAATAGATGAATATTTACAGGAAAGTGGAATTGATTATGAGGTGGATTTATCTGGCATAAGGTATCAAATCTTAGCAGAAGGAACAGGCGCATCACCAACCGTAAATGATAACGTATTTGTTAAATATGAAGGTGCTTTCTTAAATGGAAATGTATTTGATTCAAATTCCACCGGTGTTCAGTTTGGACTTCAAAATTTGATCGAGGCGTGGAAAATCATGATTCCAACAATGAAAGAAGGAGGAAAAATTAAGATTTTCGCCCCTTCAGAATATTGTTATGGTCCTGCGGGAAATCAAGCCATTCCTCCAAACACAATTTTAACGTTTGAAATAGAGCTGATTGAAGTGAGGTAAAGCGAACTAGTTTAACCTTACATCTACTTCATATCCTTTTACGGTAATATTTACTGAGCTTCCACTTTTGTTTTTAGAGTGAACTTCCACCTCCAGCTGGTCTCCGTCTTTGATGTATCTTCTCACGTCAACTGAGGATTCATCATATTCGACCTTACCGTATTTCACATTCGTTTTTAGGATGAATGAAGCATTTCTTACCCCAATTAATGAATCAATGTATTTACCATCAATAAATATTTCGGTGGCCCCAGCACTCAGTGCTTCTATTTCAACTTCATCTTCATAAGCATTTAACTGGAAGCTGGTTTCAAGACTCTCGATTGTGTGATTGCCGTATTTTGAATTCATGCTTTTGAAACGACCAAGTGTACCAATGTCTGTTTCATCTTCATAAGATTGGTTAAAAGTGAGCGAACCTGCACGATCGATTTCAAACTTACTGTATTTACTATTCGTCAAAATCAACGACTGAACCTCTTTAATCTCCATATCCATTTCATAGAACTCAAGTTCTCCTTCTCCCAGCCTTTCGGTGATCTCAATCTCTCCATACTTAAAATTTCCAGATATTTCATTTATTGATCCGATCTGGTAATCAGACTCGTATGATGTCGCTTCAATTGTACCTGACTCGTTTATTTCAAGGTTGGAATACTTCGCATTCAGCACGAGAGTTCCAACGATTCGTGCATCAATTTCCTGCTCATAAATCTCAAACTCTGCATTACCAATTTGTTGAATAGAAGCCGTTCCGTACTTTAAGTTGAAGGTTCCTTTCTCTATGTTATCCGCCTCAAGTTCGCCTGAATATTGTTTGAATTCAATGTTTTTGAAGGAGCCAATTAATCGAACATCTTCGTACGAATTGTTTATGATATAGTCATTCGCTCCGGGTGCTTTTATCTTATAGCTCACCTTTAGTTCATCATCTCCATAAGAAACCTGAATACCAACATGCTTACCTCCAATCTGAATTTTATTTGGAATATCCAGGTCACTATCAATGAGTAGTTCTGTGGCACCTTTTTCAATGTGGTCTTTCACATTTTGTTCAAAATCATCAAGAAACGCCTGAATCTTATCAGTCATTTTCCCGTCGTATCGAACTATTGCTTCTACTTCCACCTGTGGCTTATCCCATGTTTGCACTACAAGCTCAGTGTATTTGGCTTGGATGTTGATTTTATCTGAGGGTGAGACATCTACCGTCACTTTTGCAGATCTGGTTTCTCCATCGTTATTGCGGGCACTCGCACTCCAGATTAAACTACATGCGAATGCTATCAGTATCAGTTTCTTCATTGTCTTTGAATTTATTTGCCCTTTTTATTTCTAACTCTAATTTTCTAAGCAGTTTAATTTTCTTTTCGTAGTAGTCGACTAAAACGCCCACAAGCTGTTCTTCATTGATCTTCCCAATGTCCTGACGATACAATTTGTTTACCTCATCCAATGTTTTCAACTCCTCCTGTATCCACTGAAAATCTTCATTTGACTTAAGTTCTTTCATAGGAATATTAGCTTCGAGTTGGTTGATTTGAGAGACATAATTGTCCTCTAACTCTCTGTACTCTGTAGAAATATCACCCAGTGAAGCGAGCTTATCCACCGTGTTTTGAAGGGAGATGTTGTGAATCAACAAACCAACTGAGGTAGTAATGAAAATAACTGCAGCCACTTTCCACCATGAAAGCTTTACGGACTTTTCATTTTTCCATTCTTGTTTGATTCCATCCCATAGATCTGGTGGTGGAGAGTCAATATCCAGATTTTCTTTTCGTTTTTTAATTAAGTCTTCAATATTCATAATGATGTTGAAGTTTATTTTTTAACAATTTTTTGGCGTGCCTGAATTGCGTTTTTGATGTTGATTCAGATATGCCCAATTCCTCAGCTATTTCTTTATGCTTGAATCCTTCCAGAAGATGCAGGCTAAGGATTGTTCTGCATCCATCCGGTAGTTCTTTAATTGCTCTGTGCAGCGTTTTATCATCTATGAGTTTATCATCTACTTCTTCTGATTCGAGTTGGTTTTGATTTTCAAGGTCTTCAAAATGGAATTTCTTTTTTCGTACATATTCCAACCCCATATTCACCACAATACGCTTTAGCCATCCTGCAAAAGCCTTTGGCTCTTCCAGATCATCAATTCGCCTGAAAGCTTTTACAAATGCCTCCTGGAGGAGATCCTTGGCTACCTCCTGGTCATTGGTAATTCTGGTTAGCGTGTTGTACATAGCTTTTGAATAACTGTTATACAGATTGAAAGCCGCCAATTCATTGCCTTTCTTTAACTGGTTAATCCATACTATTTGCGTATCTGTCACAGGTTAATTGGCGTTTTCTATGGGTAGGATGTGAATAATTCTCAAAGGTTGTATGATAAGTTAGAGATTTTTGCGCATAAAAAAACCCTGTGCTATGAACACAGGGTCTTATTCCATAATCGATTACAATTACTTATAACTATGATTTTCTTTGGGAGCGCCAGCCATGATTTCATCATTAGCAAACTCCTCAAACTTCTTGAAGTTTTCTATAAAACGAGAGGCAAGATCATTTGCTTTCTCATAGAAACCTTTATCGTTTTTCCAGGTTTCCCGTGGGCTTAAAATCTCGTTTGGAACCCCAGGGCAGGTTGTTGGAATTTCCGCACCAAAAATAGAGTGAGTTCGGTACCCTGCATTTTCCAGCTGACCATTCAAAGCTGCTGTAATCATCGCTCGGGTGTACTTCAGGCTAATTCTATTTCCTACACCATAAGGCCCACCTGTCCACCCAGTGTTTACTAGCCATACATTTACCTCATGCTTGTCCATTTTTTCACCAAGCATCTCTGCATACTTGGTTGGGTGTAATGGAAGGAATGGAGCTCCAAAACATGCTGAGAACACAGGCTCTGGCTCAGTCACCCCGGCTTCTGTTCCGGCTACTTTGGAGGTGTATCCTGAGATAAAGTGATACATAGCCTGTCCTTTATTTAGTCGCTGAATAGGAGGAATCACACCGAAGGCATCACAGGTAAGGAAGAAAATATTCTTTGGTATACCTCCGATGGAAGGCTCCATCGCATTTCTTATGTGATGGATCGGGTAGGAGGCTCGTGTGTTTTCTGTCACACAAGCATTTTCATAATCAACCTCTCTGGTTCCCTCCTTAAATCTGGTATTCTCAAGAATGGCTCCATACCTGATCGCGTTGAAGATGTCAGGTTCCTTCTCCTCTGTAAGATCAATCACTTTTGCATAGCATCCACCCTCAAAGTTGAATACGTTCTTTTCTGTCCAGCCATGTTCATCATCTCCAATCAAAAGTCTGTTAGGATCAGCGGAGAGTGTGGTTTTTCCTGTACCGGAAAGACCGAAGAATATCGAGGTGTCTTTATGTTCAATGCCCATGTTGGCAGAGCAGTGCATGCTTAGTACACTTTGCTCATGCGGGAGCATGTAATTTAGTACAGAGAAAATGCCCTTCTTCATCTCACCAGAATATGCGGTTCCACCTATGAGGATCATGCGCTTGGTGAAGTTGATGATTGCAAAGTTCTCTTGCCGCGTGCCATCAGTTTCTGGGTCAGCCTGAAACTCAGGAATACATAGAATAGTGAAATTTGGATCGAACTCTTTGATCTTATATTCATCCGGACGAAGGAACATGTTATAAGCAAACAAATTGTGCCAAGCCATGGTGTTGATGACCCGAACCCTTAACCTATGAGTTTTATCAGCTCCTGCATATGCCTCACGAACATACACTTTTTTGTCTTCCAGGAACTTGACCATCTTGTCATACAACTTGTCAAAGTTCTCTTCGGAGAACGGGATGTTAATGTTGCCCCACCAAACAGAATCTTTCGTTTTGGCATCTTCAACTACAAATCGGTCTTTTGGGGATCTACCAGTGAATTTGCCAGTGTCACACATCAGAGCACCAGTAGAAGTAAGTATGCCCTCACCGTTTTTCAAGGTCTCTTCAATGAGTTCAGATTGACTCAAATTCCAATGAGCCTCCTTTACTTTAATTCCAAGGTTAGAAAGATCACTCTTGCTGGATTTTACGCCGTATTCTTGCATATTTTTAGGGGTATTTTTAATAATATATCCTGTCCTGAGGTAGGACTCAAACGTTTGCGCGAATTTACTCGAACTCAGTCTTTCTCGAAAAAAGGATCGACTATTTCTTTTGGAGTAGGCTTAGTTAAAAGGCTGACAACTACCAGAGCCACGATGGAAGCTATAAGAGCAGGGATAGCCACCATCTTAGAATCGTATGGGAATGACATAAATCCAAGATCAAGAACGACTCCACTTCTATTCAAGACTTCAATAACGATTACTGAAAGCATTCCAGCAAGAATGGAAGCAATTCCTCCTTGTTTGGTTACACGTTTCCAGAAGAAGGTAGCTAGTAGTGGTGGAGCTAATGCTGCACCAATCATCGTATATGAGATGAATGCCATCGATAAGATTTCCTCAAATTGGGTCATGATGAGGTACGCAATGAATCCCAAAATAATGATAGCACTTCGCTGTATGATAAGCTTTGTTTTATCAGAAGCTCCTTTGATGAAATACTTTTCTAAGATATCCCTCGAAATATTGGTTGATGTAACCATCAAAAAGGTATTTCCAGTGGAAAGAATAATAGCAGCACCACCGGCAAATAGTAAAGAACCAACAAAGGCAGGTAGCTGCTCAAATCCAATTCGTAAAATGATTTCCTCTGACATTGGCGCATTTACAGTTCCATCCGGCATGAAAAATCTTGGGTCGTGCGCATAGATAGCAAAACCAACCACGGCTAAAAGACACATGAGAAATTCGATCCCAACTACACCGATGAACATCCCCATCACCGCTTTTCTTGCAGCCTTTGCGTCTTTTGCTGATGAAAACTTTTGATATACACTACTTTCACTAAGCATGAGGATAAGTGTTGGAAGCATTATTCCGATATACCACATTGGCTCATGTCCTTCTGTCACTGAGAGGTGATTTGGACTTACTTCATTGATAGTGTTCACCACATTGTCCCAGCCTCCAAAACCAGAAATAGCAAAGGGAACAGCCAGAATGATAGCGGTAATCATGATAATGCCATTGAAAATGTCAATGGAAACAATCGAAACCATTCCCGCAAGGGCTGTAAAGGTTATGATGATAAGAAACGTAATGAATGTTCCTTGTTCCACCGAAATTCCACCTTCAGTTAATATGGAAAGAAACCGACCTCCACCTTTGAATTGGTAGCCTGCAATGATCAAATAGGCAACAATGATGGTAATGGTACCTAGCAAACGAGCAAGAGGGGAGTATCGCTTCTCAAGAATATCAGTAAGCGTATATTGGGAAATTCTTCTGACTCTGGCGGCAATAAAGTAAACAGCCAGAATTCCGATCCATGCTCCCAATGAAAACCAAAGCTCTGAGAACCCCACCTGGAAAGTGAGTCCCGCTGTTCCAAACAAACTTCCCGACCCAATCCAGGTGGTAACCAATGTGCCTACCAAAAGGTAAACCGGTACGTTTCTACCTGCAACTACAAAATCCTCTTCGTTCTTTACTCCTCTACTTTTGTAAATAATGATTCCCGCCAGAATCAAGATGTATCCAATGGTTACAATAAGGTAGGTCATGTTGTTTTTTTGTAATTCCGCCGCAAGATAATGAATATACTATTCACTCGATGGGCCTGTTTTCTTAGTTAGAGGCTTGATGTTTTCTGCTTTATAAGCTCCTTTCCTTTTCTGATGAATAAAGTGAAATTGACTTTCTGCCATAAAAATCTATAAGTTTATTTTGATTCATCACCTACAGTGTTACTTTTGACATCAGATGAAAGCGATCACAACAATTATTATTTCGAGAACGACAGGTACCACCGGGTATCACTGTCAAAAGGAATGGTAATTGCTGAAATATAAATTGTTAACAAAAGCGCCATTCTAAATTAGAATGGCGCTTTTTTTATGTCATACCTATGCAAGTATTGAAATTTGGAGGTACCTCCCTAAAGAATGAAAAGGCCATCAAACAAGTGAAAGCCATTGTGGAAGCACGTGATTCAAATTCCTGTGTGGTGGTTTCTGCTATTGGTCATACCACAGATGAGCTTCAGAAAGTTGCTGACACAGCAAAAAGAGGTGAGAAGGAGTATTTGATTTCCATCGAAGAATTGGAAAGGAATCACTATGGCATTTATCAGTCAATTACGGGTAAGGCGGAATCATCAGAACTTCAGTCTTGTTTTACCCAGCTCAAACGAGTTTGTGAGGGCGTTTATCTGCTGAAGGAGCTCACAGCAAAAAGTCTGGATTTTATTCTCGGGACTGGAGAGTTGGCTTCCTCGATCATTATTTCTGACTACTTCGCCAGTCAAGGAATGGACTCAATCAGACATGATACGAGGAGATTGATTGTCACGGATCATCGATTTGGAGGAGCGAATGTTGATTTCGAAAAAACTGCAGGTCGGTTCAAAGAAAGGGAAAAGAATTTCAGGAAAGTCAATGTATTTCCTGGCTTCATTGCATCAACCGATACGGGAGAGACCACAACACTTGGCAGAGGTGGATCGGATTATACCGCATCCATCATAGCTTCAATATTGAATGCGAAATCGCTCGAAATATGGACAGATGTAGATGGTATCATGACGGCAGATCCTCAGCGAGTAAAACGATCACATACTGTGAGTCAGGTGACTTACGATGAGGCGTTAGAGCTTTCTTACTTTGGTGCCAAGGTGCTTTATCCTCAAAGCATTGAGCCGGTTTTAAAGGCTGGAATTCCAGTTTGGGTGAAGAATACATTCCATCCCGAAAAGCCAGGTACTTTCATTTCCAATGAATACTCGGACGAACACCTTATCAAAGGGATTTCAAGTATTAACGAAGTAACCATTTTATCAATAAGTGGAAGCACGCTTCGAGACAATGCTGGATTTTTTCCACGATTGTTTGGTGGATTAGCTGCAAAAGAAATACCTATCGTATTTATGACGCATAGCAATGCAGGACTCACTGTCACGTTGGGTTTTCAAACCAAACATGCAAGATCGGCTATCCGAACGCTAAAAAAGGAATTTAGCAGCTCTGAAGAAAAGCAGGTCCTAGACTCAATGGATGTCGAAGATGGCTATTCATTGCTTGCTCTTGTTGGATCAAATATGAAGGATCAAATAGGCGTGAGTGGTAACATGTTTAATGTATTGGGAAGAAACGGGATCAGTATTAAGGCGATTTCTCAAGGCTCCTCTGAGCGAAATATTTCAGCCATTATTCCCAAATCAGACCTGGACAAGGCACTCAATGTGCTGCACGAAAGCTTTTTCCTCTCGCTAACCAGACGAATCAACCTGTTCATTATTGGAACAGGGAACGTTGGAAAGGCTTTTTTAGGTCAGATAAGGAAGCAGTTTAGCTTTCTGAAAGAACATCACCACTTAAATATCAAAGTAATTGGTGTGGCAAACTCACGCCAAATGACTTTCGAGAAGGATGGAATTCCATTGTCCAAATGGCAGGATTATCTCAATAAAGGAGAATCGTTTGACAAATCGGCTTTTGTTCAACACATGGTAAATCTTAACTATAGAAACTCGGTCTTCATTGACATCACCGCATCTGCGGATATTTCGTCCATGTATCGGGATATCCTGAAGGAAAGCATTTCTGTGGTTACTCCCAATAAAATAGCTGCTACTCGATCATATGATGAGTATTTAGAATTGAAAGGAGTAGCCAAAAAATTCAAGAGCCAGTTTTACATTGAAACGAATGTCTGTGCGGGACTTCCGATACTATCAACACTACATGACCTGGTGAGAAGTGGTGATCAGGTGAATAAGATGCAAGCGGTACTTTCAGGAACATTGAATTTCCTTTTCAACGAATATGATGGCTCGAAACCTTTTGCGGATGTGATCAGGAAAGCAAAAGATCTTGGTTATACAGAGCCAGATCCGCGACTTGATATTTCCGGTGAAGATGTGATGCGCAAGTTGCTTATCTTGATTCGGGAGAGTGGGTATCCTATGGAGGCCAATCAGATTGCATTAACTTCTTTTCTACCGGAATCTTGTCAGCAAAGCACTGACCTGGATGATTTCTATAAAAAAATTGAATCGGCAGAATCCTACTTTAAAAAGCTTTACGATCAATCAATATCCAATGGTACTCGGTTGAAAGTGGTGGCTGCTTATGAAAACGGGAAGGGAAAAGTACGATTGGAGGAGATACCGGATACTCACCCGTTTTATCATTTGGAAGGAAAAGACAATGTCGTGCTGTTTTATACTAATCGCTATGCGGAACAGCCACTAGTCATTAAAGGGGCAGGGGCAGGAGCGGAAGTTACTGCCTCCGGGATATTTGCGGATGTATTACGAATTGCTCAATCTGATTCCTGATGAATATGGAAAGTATAAAGGTTCATGCCCCGGCCACTGTCGCAAACGTCGGATGCGGTTATGACACCATTGGGTTTGCACTTGATGGCGTATATGAGGAGATCATAGTTTCTAAAAGAAGTGATGATCGTTTGGTTTTACAAGCAATAGAGGGAGCCGACTTATCTCTAGACCCTGAACAAAATGTAGCTACCATAGCTGCCAAGGCTTTATTGGATTATTTTGGCATAAAGGCAGGTTTTGATTTTCACATCAAAAAATTCTTTAAACCGGGTAGTGGTTTAGGATCCAGCGCTTCCAGTGCAGCGGGTGCGGTGTATGCGGTGAATCAATTGCTACCTAACCCCTTAAAGACATCCGAATTGCTACCCTTTGCTTTGGAGGGAGAAGCCTTTGCTTCCAAATGCTACCACGCAGATAATGTAGCACCTTCGTTATTGGGTGGATTTATTGTCATCAGAAGTTATGATCCACTGGACTACTTTGCATTACCCATAGCAGACGAATTGCATGTGCTGATCGTGCGCCCATCTGTTGAGGTCAAGACCTCAGAGGCGAAGGGGATTGTTCCAAAATCTTTGGATATCGCTACTGCTCGTAATCAGTGGGGAAACCTGGCCAGCCTGATTCATGCACTACACGTGAAGGACTGGAGTCGACTCAAAGCTTCTATTGAGGATTTTATCGCTGAGCCGGTAAGAAAGTCCCTGATTCCAGATTATGAGGAAGCAAAAGTCATAGCACATGATCATGAATGTGTGGGCTTCAATATATCAGGATCCGGACCAAGCATGTTTGCCTTGTTCATACAAATGGAACAGATGATCAAAGCGAAGAAAGAAATTAGTGATCTATATGCTAAAAAGGGAATCATATGTGATTTTTTTGAAAGTAGGATGAGCAATCAGGGATGTAACGTAATTGAAGGAAAATGAAGTTTGTAAGTACCACTGGACAAGGACCTGAAGTCTCTTTCAGGGAGGCTGTTTTGAATAACCTTCCAAACGATGGAGGGCTTTATTTTCCAGCGAAGATCCCACGATTGGATCATAGGTTTATTGATGAAATCCCTATGATGCAGCTGTCTGAAATCGCCACCGTGGTACTGTCTAAGTTTTGCAGTGAAGACATTAGCTCTGATGAACTGCAGTCCATTGCGGAAAGAGTCTTTGACTTTCCAATGCCTCTGGTACAGGTGAATGATAAGATTCATAGCTTGGAATTGTTCCATGGACCTACGTTTGCTTTCAAAGACATAGGAGCTAAGTTCCTCGCCGCGTGCCTGGCTCACTTCAATCAAAACGAGAACAAGGAAACCACTGTATTGGTGGCTACTTCTGGAGATACCGGAGGGGCTGTTGCTAACGGCTTTCTGGGAGTCGAAGGAGTGAGGGTGATCATACTATACCCAAAAGGGAAGGTGAGCGAGCTTCAGGAAAAACAGCTAACCACTCTGGGACGGAATATTACAGCACTGGAAGTGGAAGGCACTTTTGATGACTGCCAAAACCTCGTTAAGCAAGCATTCGCAGACAAACAGCTGAATAAAGAGATGCATCTGTCATCTGCCAACTCCATCAATATAGCACGATGGTTGCCACAATCATTATTTTACTATGTGCCGCTTCAGTATGGATTTCGTGATGTAACAATTGCGGTACCTAGTGGCAACTACGGTAACCTTACTTCCGGTGTGTTGGCAATGAAAATGGGTGTACTAATTAAGGAATTTATTGCGGCGAGTAATGCAAATGATGTGGTACCCAGGTATTTGAGATCGGGCGATTATGCGCCTGAAGTTACCATTCCAACCATTGCTAATGCCATGGATGTTTCTGATCCCAGCAACTTCAAACGTTTGCTTTCTCTGTTTAACGGAAGCTTTCAGGAAATAAAGAATCACCTGAATCCATTTACGTCGGATGACAATGCGATTAAGCAAACGATTCGTGAATGCCATAATGAAAACGATTACCTTTTGGACCCCCACAGTGCGATCGCTTATGCTGCACTGCTTGATCCGGATGAAGAAGGGGTATTCCTTGGAACGGCTCACTACTGTAAATTCCTGCCAACCATAAACGAAGCATTAGGGCGGGAAGTAAGCATTCCGGACTTTGCTAAAGATTTGATGGCGCAAAAAAAACAATCGATAGAGATGAAAGCGAACTATGAGCAGTTCAAAGAGTATTTGATTAGTTAGCAACAAAAAACCCTCCTTTGAGGAGGGTTGCCCATAACCGGACTTTCGTGATTTATGATGGACAGTTGGTATCGTTTAGTGTGTTGTCCCAGCAGTGGTATGCCGTATTTTCAAAATAAGCTTCACTTTTAACTCGTCCTTCTCCGGAAGGAGTGTTCCAGTCCACCTCAATAGTATTGGAAGCGTTGGTATCAACAATCACTACACTTCTGTTGTACGTTGCATTTGCATTTGCTCCGTAAGAAATACTGCTTTGATAGTAGTCGCCTTGTTTTTCTACTGTGAATTCTGAGCTGACAATACCAGTCGTATCATCATCTGACCATTCTACAGATAACCACGGGGATGGATTTTCAGGGCTTTCATACAGAGTCCATGATCCGGCATCAGCATTTAAGTTTGATTCTCCTTCAAACCAAACAAAATCTTCAAACGATCCTGCCAGAGAGATATAGCCCGTCCAGTCAACGTCTGACCCGTCTACATCTGCTGTAAGTCTTACAGAATAAGACCCTTTATTTGGTACATTAATGTCATACTCCCATACCCAGAGGTTGGTAGATGATTCATATGTCGCGTCCTGACTTAAGCCGATTTTAAAGGCTGTTACCGGGACAGCCAGGTTTGAGTATAGGATTGCCGAATAGACACCCACGCTGGTAGCGGCGTATGCCCAATTGTTGACCTGCGCAACTCTACCACCTTCTTCTTCAAAGTTGTCGAAGTTGGGAGCCATGCTGGACTCTGGCGGCATATTAGGTTGAGGATCTTGTGTGGATCCGTCATCATCTGAACATGACCAAAGAAGGGTCATCGGTATAAGAATAATTGCTAGTATCTTTTTCATTTTGATTTATGTTTTGATTCGAAGTTATGGGTGCAACCGATATGCCAACTATGAAAAAGTCCTTTTTTAGGTACTAAAATGCACTTTTAACTATATTGCTTTTTCTCAAAATGGTAAAATGGGTAGCGTATTTGAGACTAACTTTTGGAAAGTTCCAAACTTTCCAAAAGGTACTCAGGAGACGCTTAGACCAGGTTGAGGGTATGAAATTGTTATTTTCCCGGATATAAATTCTTAGCTTGTTTTTCCATTTCAGTCGCGATTACTTTTCCATCTTCACCCTGATTCTTCAACTTCCCGATGATATTGTGGTAGCTCTTTTCATCCCGATCCTGGCTGAGTTTAAACACATTATCCATCTCTGTCACTTCTATTTCGAATGCAACAATAGCTTTCATGACTTTATCGAGAAAGGACTTAGGAAGATTGTCATATACAGTGGGAGAGTCCGGGTCGTTGTTTTCAAAATGCATGGAAGTTTTTCTCAACATTTCTTCAAGTGCTGCGCCATCTAAAAATCGGATTGCGCCTCTTGCATGCACGCTCATGTAGTTCCAGGTGGATGCCG
The DNA here is from genome assembly GCF_965247405.1 of Ekhidna sp. Lineage (GTDB taxonomy): Bacteria > Bacteroidota > Bacteroidia > Cytophagales > Cyclobacteriaceae > Ekhidna. The sequence continues at coordinate 273,377 of NZ_OZ252014.1, read as the reverse complement.
TGTGCGGGTCGCTATACCAGGCACCACTTACATAGGTATGATTCCCTGTGAAGACAGCCAGCACCTGATTGTTATGTTGAAAGGCCTTATGATGATCCGTGTTTTTCATGAGGTGCCCCGTGAGAAACTTTCTGCCATCGCGCTCTTCCAGAAAGAGAGGCACCTGAGTCGCTACAGGTTTATTAGCAGGGTCACAGCCGGCGAGAAATGCAAACGGATATTTCTCAATCAATTCTTTGATGGCCTGTTCATTGGGAGCCTTGTGATAGGGGAGATCGTACATGAGGTTTCGTTTGAATGGTGAAGATAGAATAGTTCATAGAATTAGCATATGTAATGCGGACAGACAATGATTGGTGCTGTCCTTAAAATCATAGCTACCATCTTATAGAATTATGGAGATGCTTACGAGATGGGGTGGGTAATTGCTATACTTCGATAGACCAGTGCGTAAGGGATAGCTGACCCTAATTTTCGTCTTCATATATGCGGACTGCATTGTACCTCTTATCTCCATCGTAGGCTAATAGTCCAAGGCACACCACGCAATCACCGGGCTCATACTCAGCCACCAGCTTCACCAGAAAAACACCCTCCATTTGGATGCCCATGTCATCACAGGTGAGCATGGTATAAAATACATTTTCCTCACCATTCGCCGATTCACCCAAGTGATAATAGGTCGGGTCTTCAATTTTAAGTATAGCCTGGTCACAGAACACTTCCACGAGTGACACTTCCAAAGTGATTCCCTCCAGATTGGGAGATTCCCGGCATGATAAACCAAGAGCCAATAGCGCAATCAGTGTAATGCTTTTCATGGTTTTATTTTTTTGCTAAGACTGTTGGAGGGGCTGAAACGTTGGAACGATTGTAAATAAGAGTTTTATACTGCTTGTTCTAGTTACAATTGGCTAACTGTTTTGAATCTATTTACCCTTACTCAGCTCAATATTACGTTGACTAAATTTACCTCTCCCTTCGCTAAATCGTCATTGCTACCACTACTTGGAAACGCTAGTTTCATTGAAAAAACAATGATGAAAACACAAAAAACACAAATTAATCTTACTCGAATAGCCATGATAATGGCTGTGATAGTGATCACTTCATGTGCAACGAGCGAATCTGATAAAACCTTAACTCAGGTGCCCTCTGAATCATTCAATGAAGATCCACAAAGTGATCCATTGAATATCATGGTTTCTGAGTTCTTAGGATTTGATAGTGAACAAAGCATGTTAGAGTTGCAAGAAGTAGATCCTTGGGTTGAAGAGAATATCGAACTTGATGATTCAACCGCCTCCATGCACCTTCCAAATATCCTCGGCGCAAAAGCAGTTGCTTTTTATACGTATGACGATTTAAATGATGGATGGCGTCAGTTTTTATTGGTTGCTAATCATGAAAATTTCTTGACCCTGCTAGAAGGAGATTTGATTGACTTAGAAGGTATGGAATATGAATTGATGGAAGGAAAGAAGAAACCGAAAAAAACCAAACATCCTAAACCAATTAAAGGCAAATATGGTAAAAGAAGAGGATGTGAGGTTTGGGAATGTTCAGATGGGGGATTATGCGTTCAAGTCACTTATATCCCGTGTGCGGGACACAAATCTACTTGTACTTCAGATAGTGACTGTGATGGACAATCGCATGGAGTTGGTTCTGACGAATTAGTAGGAGAGATACTTAGCTATTAGCGTCACAGGTGAATAACTGATGAAATCACCGTGATATCTAGTTATCAAATGCATTCAATAAAACCCTACTTTATGATTGAGTAGGGTTTTTATGTGTGCTGATCCTGGGGGGACGGAAACGTTAGGATAATTTTAATCAAAGGTTTGTGACTTCAACAAACCCGCTATTCCATTTTTCGATTCGTGAGGACACGAACCGAGGCTTAGGGTTTGCACGATTCATTATAGTGTTTGTTGCCACTTCGTTTCTTCATTTGGACAAAAAGCCTAATCGTTCTCCCATTAAAATATGTTGGTAAGCATTGCCATCTTTCTGCATTGGAGCATCAAGGGTAAAGGTTGTGCCCTCCTGAAAGATCATGATGAAGTCGGATCCACCAAAAGCAAAATGTCCCAGCATGTCACCTTTCTTAACCTGCTTTCCTGGTTTTACCTCATCTTCAAAATTCACGGATCCTACTACGACCATACCTATGGGCATCAGCGCAACTAAACCATAATTATCAGTCTCAAGGATAACACACCCACGCGATTCTACCGTTTGCCATCCGGTTTTCGCTGTGGGATTGAAAACATAGGCGTTACTTTCCTGATCCCAGAAAAGCTCACCTCCGGTTGGATTAATGCCTTGAATGATGCGTACTTCTTTGACGGTTCCACTTAGCGGAAAGTGATAACGATGGTAGTCATTGACGTTCAGAAATGAATGTGTGAACGTACCATTGGCAAATGCATTTTTATATTCACTGTCTTCACCTATTAGGTTGGCAATGGATTTTAGTTGTACAGATTTAACCAGAAGTCCTTTACTATCAATAAGCATAGAACTGCTGTCGATTTTCCAAACGCCCTGAGGCTCTGAATCCGCAAACGATGCTACAATGGAATCTACTTCGGAGCTTGCAATGGGACGCTCATCCGGTGATTTTAGGTAACGAGCAAAGAAATCGTTGAAGCTATTCCAATTAGCAGGATCTTCGTACCAGCCATTTTGAAGTCCAAAGTTTGGGTCATTCAATGCCATTTGATAGTACTCCTCATTCCAGGAATCCTCCGTATCCAGGTAACTGCCCCATGACTTGCTAAAGGTAGTGAGCCAGCTTGAAAATGGTTCATAGTATTGTAGCGAATTGTTCACTAACCCTTTGTCCTCAAGTTCGGGCAATGGTTGATCTATTAGGAAATAGAAGGCACATAATCCCTGAAAGATATTGTCAAATATTTCAGGATATTCCTCTTTCTTGAGCAAGGCCCACGGCATGGTGGTTTCAGCCCATGATACAAACTGAAAATATTCCTCCAGATTCTGAGCTGGATTCGTGTTTGGGTCCGGGTTGATCGCTTTGGCCTTCGCTAATGATAGCTCTAACATGCTTTTTAATTCAGGATCGCGCTCTAAAAGCGCAATGAGTTCTTGGGTGGCTTTTCCATATTGAGCTTCTTCTTGTGGAGTTGTACAAGAAGAGGTGATAGCTGTAAACAATATAATTAAAAGTAAGTAACGTGGAGATTTCATCTTCATGAGTGATTGGTAACAACCCTAAAGATAATTTTTTAAGCCTAGTTTCTTAAAATTAGGATTGTAATGTACCAACTATCTGTTGGGCTCCAATTCGCTTAATAATTAGCTAATCGTAATTGTCTACACTTCGATAAACTCAATGTGTCAAGTGGAGATGGTTCAATGTCTATCCTTCGGGACGATCCATAATCTTTACAAATAAAAAAAACCCCTCTCCCGATAGCGATCGGGATGAGAGGCTTAATATCTAATCTGAGCGTTTGATTACATCATGCCGCCCATGCCACCGCCCATTCCGGCTGGCATAGCAGGAGCTGCACCTTCTTTCTCAGGCTCTTCTGCTACTACACACTCGGTAGTGAGTAGGAGAGAAGCGATAGAAGAAGCGTTCTCAAGTGCTAGTCTTGTCACTTTTGTCGGGTCAATGATACCAGCTTTGAACATGTTTACATATTCACCAGTCGCAGCATTGAATCCGTAATCTTCTTTACCTGCAAGTACATCATTTACTACTACTGAAGCTTCGCCACCAGCGTTTTCAACGATGGTTCTCAATGGAGCCTGGATTGCAGACTTCACGATTTGAACACCCGTGTTCTGGTCTTCATTGTCAAGCTTCAAGCTGTCAAGGGCTTTCATTGCTCTAATCAATGCTACGCCACCACCAGCTACGATACCTTCTTGTACGGCAGCTCTTGTTGCATGCAGTGCATCATCCACACGGTCTTTCTTCTCTTTCATTTCAACCTCAGTAGCTGCTCCGATGTAAAGAATAGCTACTCCACCGGAAAGCTTAGCAAGTCTTTCTTGTAGCTTCTCTTTGTCGTAATCTGAAGTAGTGTTCTCGATTTGTTGCTTGATCTGGTTTACGCGAGCTTCAATGTCTTCTTTCTTACCAGCACCATTTACGATCGTGGTGTTGTCTTTGTCGATATTGATTTTCTCTGCAGTACCTAAGTAATCAAGCGTTGCATTTTCTAGTTTGTAGCCTCTTTCTTCAGAGATTACAGTACCACCAGTTAGGATAGCGATATCCTCTAGCATTGCTTTTCTTCTGTCACCGAATCCTGGCGCTTTCACTGCAGCGATTTTCAGCGATCCTCTGATTTTGTTTACCACCAATGTAGCAAGTGCCTCGCCTTCCACATCTTCAGCGATGATCAACAATGGTTTACCAGTCTGAGCAGTTGCTTCTAGGATAGGAAGAAGCTCCTTCATGTTAGAAACTTTCTTGTCGTAGATCAAGATATAAGGGTTTTCCAACTCTGTTTCCATCTTGTCAGTATTGGTCACGAAGTAAGGAGAAAGGTATCCTCTGTCAAACTGCATACCTTCTACCGTCTTCACTTCTGTCTCAGTACCTTTTGCTTCTTCTACAGTGATCACACCGTCCTTACCTACTTTGTCCATCGCGTCAGCAATCATTTTACCGATTTCAGGATCGTTGTTAGCAGAAACTGAAGCGACCTGAGCGATCTCTTCAGAAGTTTTGATGTCTTTAGACTGCTTTCTTAGGTTTTCTACAACAGAAGCTACTGCTTTATCAATACCTCTTTTCAAGTCCATTGGGTTGGCACCTGCAGCTACGTTTTTGATTCCGTGACCGAAAATTGACTGAGTCAATACGGTCGCAGTGGTCGTACCGTCACCAGCGTCATCAGCTGTTTTAGATGCTACCTCTTTTACCAGCTGAGCACCCATGTTTTCGATTGGCTCCTTAAGCTCAATCTCTTTCGCCACAGAAACACCATCTTTCGTTACAGTAGGTGCGCCAAACTTTTTGTCAAGGATTACATTTCGTCCTTTAGGTCCTAGTGTTACTTTAACCGCGTCAGCAAGGATGTCAACACCAGTCTTGATGCTGTCTCTTGCGTCGGTATTAAAGAATATATCTTTTGCCATGATTGTTATTATTTTTTCAGTTTTAAGATTGGATTATACAATTCCGTAAATGTCAGCTTCTTTCATAATCAGAAACTCTCTACCATCGATGGTGATCTCTGTTCCTGAATATTTACCATAAAGCACCTGGTCTCCGACCTTTACATTAATAGGTTCGTCTTTCTTACCAGTACCGATAGCGACAATTTGTCCTCGTTGAGGTTTTTCTTTGGCAGTGTCAGGAATGATGATTCCAGACGCTGTTTTTTCTTCAGCCGCAGCAGGTTCTACCAGAACTCTGTCAGCAAGTGGTTTGAAATTTACTTTAGACATGTTTGTAAACGTTTATGTTTAGTTGAATTCAGATTTTTGCTTTGGCTATTATCATTTTATGTGCCAAGACCGGAATGTCAGCAAGCTTCGTGTGTTAATATGACATTTTTACAGGATGTCATGACACTTTCCTCTAAAACCACGTTTAAGCTCTTGACAAACTGACATTTGAGGTTTAATTTTTTACATAAAAAGTTAAGTGTATGGATAGTTTAAGACATGATTGGCTGACAGAAGGCCTTATTGATTACGAGTACAAAAAGTATATTTTATTAGCCTACCTAAAGGATGTGGGGAGGCGGTTCAATCAATCAGAATTGTATCCTTTTATGTCTGATCTGATCTTTCACTATAGAAACATGATCAAGGTGAAGGAAAGCAAGAGGCTGATGTATGACAGTTTTCCGGAATCATTGAGCAAAGCAGATTTCAATAAACTACGCTTAACCTATGACAAGATCGTGAATGATGACGAAGTAATGCGGCAGATCGAGGAGATCATTTCATTTGCTATTCCTAAAATGAAGGGGATGCTGGAGGAAGGGAAGGAGCTATATGAGTTTGTAGAGGAGCAAATCAATTTGGAGCCAGTGGGTGTTTCTCCAATATATTCTGATGAGGGTTATTTGTTCATTAATCAGGAGAAGTCCAGTGATGTTTCTATCTATCGCTATCAGATGACCTTTTTTGAACATGCCGAAGAAAAATATCGCAGCATGACCACCGAGTTTTTGATGAATGAAATGCGGAACATCAGTAAGACATACGAAAACATTAAAGTTGGCCTGACTAAAAAGTTCACTGAACTACCTAATCCAGCTACCTATCTGGCGGTTAGCAAATTGAAGTTTCCGCTTAATGAAACGGTTTTGCCAGTGGCAAAGCGAATGCTGGTAAGGGTGATTTCTTAATTTCCAGTGCTGTCAGTTGCTGTTCCTTCAGTCAGGTCTTCTAACCCTGAAGCATCTGCATCTGAAGGCTGGATGCCCTGCGGAATGGCCGGCTGAGTGGTCTGTGCATTGTCGATATTTGGGCTAGATAGCACATCTTGCTCTACCTCAGGCTGTATAAAATTGGTAGAAACGGAAAGCACAAGCAGCGCGATAGCAAATCCCCAGGTTAGTTTCTCCAGAAGATCGCCGGTCTTTTTTACACCCATTAGTTGGGTTGTGCCAGATCCTCCAAATTGACTTGAAAGCCCTCCGCCTTTCGGGTTTTGTGCTAGCACAACAAGGATCAACAACACAGCGACAATGACAATCAGGGTTACTATTATTCCGTACATCTATTCAATCTTTGCAATTAAGTCCGCAAAGTAAGATTTTTTTTCGGGATATTTCAAGCTTAATGCCTCATAGATTTCAATTGCACGTTTTTTATTTCCTTGGTGAAGGTAAATCTCAGCCAAGTATTCCGATGCTAAGTTGGGATCCCAGGCAGCACTTTGCTCCGCAAGGTCTTCCGTTTTTACATCATCCTTACGCTGATATTTTATGGTAGGGGACTCCTTAATGAACTTATCGATGATATCTTGCTGAGATTTTTGATCAGACTTGTCATCATCTTTCTTTTCTTCTTTTTTATTCGACTTAGATTTAGCAGTTGTCTTTTCCTTGCTGGTCTTCTTTGCTGTTTCTTTTTTTGTTGTACTTTTTTTCCTGGATGTCGTCGTTTTCTTTTCTTCCTTCTTAGTAGAAGCTTTGGGCTTGGCGGCCTTTTTCACCTCTTTCTTCTTTTCTGCTTCTACTTCTTTTTCAGCACTCTTACTCTCCTCTTTTTTATTTTCATCTAAGATCTCGTGTCGAATAGACTTAGACCGTCGAGGACTCTTTCTTTGAACCGGTTTTGCTTTGGAAAGGTCTGGAAGCTTGATTTTGCTATCAGCATCTTCCTTATCCTGATCTTCTTTCTGCTTTGCTTCCGGCTCTTTAGCTGTTTCTTTTTTCTCCTCTTTCGGTGTTTCCTCCTTGGCCTTTGGTTGCTCTATGGTCTCACCAGTCGATGGAGAGTCCTCTTTTTTGGAAGTTGACTTGTCTTTTTCTTTAGCCCGGCCTGCCGTCTTGCTTTCGCTCTTTTCAGACTCATCCTTTTTAGATTCAGGTTTGCTGCCACGAGTAGGCTCATCTATATCCAGGAAGCTTGTATCAAAGTCTTCTGGTGGTTTAAGGGTACTTCGTGTCTGGAACCTTGAAAAACGTGGTTCCCGAATGACACGCTCAGCTCTTTCATCCCCTTTTGGATCACTATCGTCTTCTTTCGCCTTTGTCTCTTCTTTCGCTTCCTTTTTCTTGGACTCTGCCTTTGTCTCTGGCTGCTTTTCTTTCTTGTCGGCAGGCTTCTCTTTAGATTCCTCTTTGACTGTTTTTGAACCTTCTACTTTTTTTGCTGGCGTGGCTTTTAACTCTTCCTTCTTTTCTGTTGGTTTTGCAGTAGACTTTTGCTCCTCTTCTTGAGTTACTTCCGCTTTCGCCTTTTGTGCTGCTTCTAATGCTTGTCTTGTTATGTCTGAAGCAGTTTTTTTGGTTTCTTCGGCTAGTTTGTTTGCTTCAGCTATGAGTTTAGCAGTGTCCAGGTCAGAGATGTCTTCGCTATCTGATTTCTTATCTTTAGGTTCCTCTACTTTAGGCTCCTCTGCTTTAGGCTCCTCTGCTTTAGGCTCCTCTGCTTTAGGCTCCTCTGCTTTAGGCTCCTCTGCTTTAGGCTCCTCTGTTATTTTATCTTCAGTGGTTCCAGGTGACGCATCTGGCTTTGGTGATTGTGCTGACTCTGAAAGTTCTTCTTTCTTATCAGTACCTTCCGGTTGGTCGGGCTTAGGGGTGGAAGGCTGAGGTGCCAGACCTGTAGCTTTTTTTAGCGCGGCTGATACAGCATCGTCTTCCTCAATCTTTTCCTGAACCTGAGCGAATTTGGCTCTGGACGATTTCAGGTTTTCCATGTCACGTTGAAGCTCTTCTAGAATGGAGTCCAATTGTCCTGAGGGTAGTTCGGGTATTTTAGGTTGAGGTTTTTTAGATTCTTGTTCTTTTATAGCGCTTGGGCGCTTATCCGTTCTTTCCTTAGACTTCTCTTCAACAACTTCCTGCTCCTTAGCTTTTACAGGTTTTGATTCTTTGGTATCCTTTGCGAGAGGAACCTCTGGTTTTTTTTCTGTCTTTTCTGTTGCTTTCTCCGGTGGCTTAGGTGGAGAAGATGTGGGGGCCTGTTTTGCTGTAACAGGTTTCTGAGCAGCTTGTTTTTCCGATGGCTTCTTTTTTTCAACTTCAGCCTCTTCTACCTCTGCAGGTTGATGGAGAAAGAAAAGATTGCCACTCAGGTATTTTTTCAGTAATACACGGTCGGTAGAGTAGATGGCAGCAGATGCGACTCTTTTTTTTGTCTCAGGGTGGTCATGTTCCTTGCTTGATTTTGCTAAAAGAAGGCGGGCGCTGAGAAAATAGGGGTGCTCGTTCACTATTGACTCCAGCTCATCTAGCTGCTCCGGAGAAAGCTTATTAGGTTCTCTTAGATAGGTGATTAACTCTGTTTTGTTCACAGGATTAGCTAACGGTGTTCAAGCTAAAATTAAGCAAAATCACCAATTTGCCACGGAAGCATTGAAGATATCTAAAACTATTTGGTCAAATATCTCCTCCACAAAGGCTTCTTCATTTGCTGATAAATCAGTGGTGTTATTGTCAAAGTCTTTGAAAAAAGAGAAGGTTTTGTCAAAATCGAAGGTAGGATCATTGACGTTAGTGTATGTAGCTGAGACAGTTATGGTGATTCTGGATAGCGCAGAAAAATCAGCCTGTCCCTGACTTCCTGAAGTGGCAGCTACCGGAGTAATGGTGTAATTAGAGATATAACCGTCTATTTGTAAATCGCCATTATTATCAACTAATTCCAGACTTGTATTCTGTTGAAAATAATCTTTGATGTTTTCCGTAAACAATACACTCATATTAGAGGGCCCCAAAGGTGCATTGTTGTAAAACGTAGAAATGGTAATGGTCTTTGTATCTGGTGAAATTGATGCACCGGTGAATGAATACACGCCACATCCAGTGCTCAAACCAATTGACAGAATAGAAAGAATAAGACTAAAGGTTCTCAAGTTCATATTGCTTTATCTTCCTGTACAAAGTTCGTTCCGAAATGCCGAGATCCTCTGCTGCATACTTTCGTTTATTATTGTTTTTCCTTAGTGCTTTGATAATCAGCTCTTTTTCCTTTTTCTCAAGTGAAAGAGAATCTTCCAGCTCCATTTCGTGTGTGATATCCTCTACCTCAGAATCATAATCGTCTTGATTAGACCTTATAATCAAAGTAGGTTCTTCTTTATGTTTGGGGGTTTCCTCCTTATACTCCTCCAGGCGGGCATGCGAAGAATCTATGTTTTGGAAGAGAGTCTTATGATCCTCCAGAATCTCTTTGTCGCTATCATCTCCATCCAACATTTTAAAAACGAGCTTTTTGAGCTCAGCCATGTCAGACTTCATGTCAAAAAGAACCTTGTATAATATGTCCCTCTCAGTGAAATTGTCCTTTGATTCTTCCTTATTAACCAAGGCAGGGAGGTTGCTACCCGTTCGAGGGAGGTACGTCTGAAGCTGTTCCAACGAAATCTCCCGCTCCACACTGAGGACACTCATCTGTTCGACCAAGTTTTTGAGCTGCCGTATATTACCCGGGAACCTGTGCGACTTGAGGTATTCTTTGGCATCATCAGAAAGCTTGATCGGCTCTGTTTTGTAGTTTTCAGAAAAGTCATAGGCAAACTTTCTGAATAATAGCACGACATCATCTCCACGCTCTCTTAATGCAGGAACATAAATCGGAACGGTACTCAATCGGTAGTAAAGATCTTCGCGAAACTTTCCTTTATTCACCGCATCCAAAAGGTCAACATTGGTAGCTGCGATTACCCGAACATCCGTTTTTTGGACTTTTGAAGAACCCACCTTGATGAATTCTCCATTTTCTAATACTCGAAGCAATCTTGCCTGCGTACTTTGTGGCATTTCTCCAATTTCATCCAGAAAAATGGTACCACCATCAGTTACTTCGAAGTACCCTTTCCGGTCTCCGGTAGCTCCGGTAAACGCACCCTTTTCGTGTCCAAATAGCTCAGAATCAATGGTTCCTTCAGGAATTGCTCCGCAGTTAATAGCGATAAACTGTCCATGTTTACGGTGGGAGAGGCTATGAATAATTTTTGAGAAGGATTCCTTACCTGCACCGCTTTCTCCTGTGATGAGCACACTCATGTCCGTTGGAGCCACCTGCATGGCAACACGAATGGCGTTGTTGAGTTTGCTGGAATTACCAACAATTTCAAATCGCTGCTTTATTGCCTGAACTTCTGAATCAATTTTTAAACTCATACTAACTCACCGAATAGGGTTGCTGGCGTGCAGTCATTCACACGTACATTAACGTATGTGCCTTTTGGAACGTCCGCTTCAAATATGATCACCTTGTTGGCTGAATTTCTTCCTTGCATCTGCTCCTCTGATCGTTTGCTTTTACCTTCCACCAACACCTGAAATTCCTTGCCAATGTCCAGTTTATTTCTTTCAAGAGATATTTCCCGTTGTTTATCAATGATTTCCTGAAGCCTTCTTTTCTTCACTTCAAGTGGTATGTCATCTTCATACTTCTTTGCAGCTAGTGTGCCTGGACGCTCAGAGTAAAAAAACATGTAGGAGAAATCGTATTTCACATAATCCATGATGGTGAGTGTGTCCTGATGCTCTTCTTCTGTTTCGGTACAAAAGCCCGCAATCATATCTGAGCTGATACCACATTCTTCACCTAAAATCTCTCGTATAGCATCTACACGGTTGATATACCACTCCCGGTCGTAGGTTCGATTCATCAATTCCAGCACCCGTGAGTTTCCACTTTGCGCAGGCAGATGTATATAGTTGCAGATATTCTCATATTTTTTCATGGTATGGAGCACCTCATCTGTAATGTCCTTAGGGTGGGAGGTAGAAAACCTGACCCTGAGATCCGGGTGTACTTTGGCCACCATTTCGATGAGATTGGCAAAGTTCACAATCTCATCGACATCATCTTTCTTGTTCAGTCGAGCTTTGTTATTTTCTACAGGCGACCATTTATATGAGTCTACATTTTGTCCAAGTAGCGTTACTTCTCTATAGCCTTTATCAAAGAGTTCTTGCGCTTCCTTTACGATTGAGTGCGGATCACGACTTCTTTCGCGACCCCTGGTAAATGGTACCACACAGAATGAACACATGTTGTCACATCCGCGCATGATTGAGATGAATGCGGTTACTCCGTTTGAATTCAATCTGACAGGGGAGATGTCAGCATAGGTCTCCTCACGGGATAGAAAGGTATTTATTCCTTTCTCACCTTCCTCAGCCTGCTTTACCAGTTTAGGTAGGTCTCTATATGCATCAGGACCAAGTACCAGATCAACAATTTTCTCCTCCTCCAATAGCTTAGACTTGAGGCGCTCTGCCATACAACCCAGCACACCGACAGTTACATCTTTGTTTTTCTTTTTTACTCCATTAAAGAAATTAAGGCGGTTTCGTACCGTTTGTTCTGCCTTTTCACGAATGGAGCATGTATTGATCAAAATCACATCGGCATGCTCAGGCGAAGAGGTAGTTCCAAAACCTTCTTTTTTGAGAATAGAGGTGACAATCTCACTATCCGAAAAATTCATCTGACAACCGTAGCTCTCAATATATAGCTTTCTTCGTGCAGTCGTGCCGTCATCTTCAGTGGTCTTAAAATCACACGATTCAGGTTGATTTTTCTCTTCCTCAAGTAAATCTATGTCTGCTATCAATCCTTGCATGACGCAAAGATAGAAAGTGTAATGACATTTTGTCAGCACTTAAGGAATTGATTTTATATAGATTTAAAAGAAAAAATGGCTCACATTCAGGAGGTGAGGGGTTTTGCCCCAAAATATGGAAAGGATTGTTGGTTTGCACCGAATAGCACGATAGTAGGTGAGGTGGAGATGGGAGATAATTGCACGGTGTGGTTCAATGCAGTGGTTAGAGGAGATGTAAACTTCATTCGGATTGGGAATAATTCCAATATTCAGGATAATGTGACCATCCATGGGACTTATAAAAAAGCTGGAACGACCATCGGTCATAATGTATCCATCGGTCATAATGCTGTAGTACATGGTTGTACAATAGAAGACAATGTTTTGATAGGAATAGGGGCTATCATATTAGATAATGCGATCATCAAATCCGGATCCATCATTGGAGCAGGAACGGTAGTGCTAGAGGGAACTGTAGTAGAGCCCAATTCTGTTTATGGAGGTGTCCCAGGCAAAAAGCTTAAAAGTATGGATGCGGAGAATAAGGAAATGCTTGGTAGAATTGCAGGGAATTATACCATGTACGCTGGTTGGTTTAAAGAAAATGAAAAATGAATATTCTAGTTAAAATACTACTTTCCTCAATTGCAGTAATAATAGCATCATACCTTTTACCAGGTGTTTATGTAGATGATTTCATCACTGCTGTGATAGTAGCAGTGCTTCTCGCTTTACTTAATTCCTCTGTAAAGCCCTTACTGATTCTGTTTACTATTCCATTGACAGTTTTTACGCTTGGACTATTCCTGTTAGTTATCAATGCACTCATCATTCTGATGGCAGATGCTATTGTACCGGGTTTTGAAGTCCACGGATTTTGGTGGGCATTGATATTCAGCATGTTGCTATCGCTGATTAACGCTTTGCTATCAGATATCAGTAAAGATGGTCAGAAGTAAACCGGGCACTGAGGATCTTTCTTGTAGTTCCTCAATTTCACGCGATAATTAAGCATGATCTCATGGGTACCACGCGAGTTATTAGCTAGCGCATTTACTGTGGCGTCATAAGCGTACCCAATTCTGAAGTTTTCGTTGAGGATAAGTTGCGTAAGAAAAACAATGGCATCTCCACTTCGATAGGAAACACCAGCGTAGGCTATTCCATCAAAAATAATGGTTGCATTCAGATCCCATCCTACACGGCTCTGTTCCTGATATCTAAAGAGTGCCGAAGGACTGAATTTCACATTCGGATTGATGTCAAAAATCACTCCACCGGTAGCATAATAGTACCTGCTTTCTCTTCCTTCGGTGGTGGTACCATCTTCGGCCTGAACTTCATACAAAGTATTTTCCAGAATAAACGGAACGGATATTCCGGCATACATTCTTGGGTTAGCAAAATAGATTCCGGTACCAAAGTTCGGTGTGAATCGGGTAGGGGTGCCTGACAACAATTCATCATCCTCTCGCAAAAGATTCAAATCTTCAAAATCTGATCTTCGATTATCAAATCCACCCGAAAGGCCCATAGCAAGAATACCTGCGCTTGTTTTTATCTTGTAAGCACCACTCACGTAAAGCGAAGATTCCTTGTGAACACCAATCACATCTTCAGCTGCCTGTAGACCAAGGCCTATCTGATTTCCGTAAAAGGAACTATGAACGGAAAGAATATTTGATCTGGGTGCGCCATCCACGTTTATCCATTGCTTACGGTGGATAAAGCTTGCACTCAGTATATTCAAACTTCCTGCATATGCCGGATTTAAAGACAACCCATTAAACATATATGTAGACATGACAGGGCGTTGCTGTGCAAAAGCACAGCTTACCATGATCATGAGGAATAATACGATTGTTGACCTTTTCATGTATTGAGTAGTTTTTTAACGGTCACATGGAATTCGCATAATAAGTATTTACTCTCGCTAAATGTCTGTTTCATCATGCTCATTTCATCGATGCTAAAATTACCGAACTAATTCTAAAAATCCTTGTACTGGGTCCTCTCCATTGCCTAAGTCAATGATATAGAAGTATGTACCGGCTGGCAACTGAAGGCCTCCACCTCCAACATTGCTGAATCCTTCAAATCGAACATCTGTGTTGTTATACCCATCTACCTCGAAAAGTCTCTGACCTGCTCGGTTGTAGATCTTAACGTTGTTATTCGGGAAATAATCTATACAGTCAACTAAGAAGAAGTCATTCTTACCATCCGCATTGGCTGATACACCATTGTAGATTGTCAGCGACGTTTCAATGGTGAATGAGGCTTCATACGAACATCCATTCTCCGCAGTAAATGTCACAAAGTAATCACCCGGATATGCATCTATCAATCGAGAATCCGTGCCCACAAGCGTTCCATTTGAATCTCTCCACTCATAATCTGTTGCAAGATTAAACTCATCAAATTGGATGACAGCCGTACCTGTAAACTGGTTGGTAGATCCATCTTCTGTACGCAAGCATACAGAGTTATTAAATATCACCTCATATTCAGGATCAACCACCTCATATCCAATTTCCACTGAAGTCATTGGAGACTCACATCCTGTTGCCAGGTTTGTGGCTCTCACAAGATATGTAGCGGTATCAAGGTTGAACACTTCAGATCCGGTTGCATATGGAGTGTTCATGTCATCTGGATCAAACCACTCGAATAGGAAGTTATTCGTGATACCGTCAACGTTGGCTATGGCACTACCATTGGCAAACGAACAGTTGTTTCGTCCATTGTTTACAATCACAGTAGGTGCGTTTGGTGTTACCGCATTATTCAGTATTTCAAATACCTCAGTTGCTGTACATCCGGTGATAACGTGAGTTAGTTCCAATGTATACATTCCCGCATCCAGTGAATCGATGTAGAAAGTGGTTCCGATTGGATTACTAGCATCATCGTACCATGCAATGTCTACTGAAGATAAATCAGGCACGCTAACAGAGGCAAATCCATCTTTATCATCAAAGCATACAGTTACATCTCTGGTTTCAAGTGTATAAGTTGGAGGTGTAGTTGCGTCCTCGATTGTCACTTGAATTACTTCTGACTCGCAGAAGGAATCCACATCATCCACTACAACCAGTAGATAGTTTCCTCCAGGTCTGTTTTCAACAAGTGATCCTGTGAAGTCTGCAGTTCCCGGATTTGATGTGTCCGCTGCTCCGTCATCTTCCCACCAATAGAAGCTATAATCTGAAATCGATCTACCAGGCGCCAATGTAATTACGGATGCAGCCATTTTTCCATTCGGCGAAGCACAATTCGTATTGGCTGAAGTAGAAGTCGAAATAGCAATTGGATTAGGAACGTCATCAGCCATTTGGAAATCTTCAACTGAAATACAATTGGTAGTATTATTGGTTACTTCAACAGTATAGAATAGTGGTGTACCTCCGTCATCAAAGGCTGGTAATCCAGAAACTTCATTGGTGTTTTGTCCAGCAAGGTTTGGATTAGTGCTACCAGTCATCCAGGTAAAGTCATCTGGAGATAATGGATCCAATGGATCGTAATTATCTATATCACCCAAGAACCATTCGAATGTATATCCTGCCACTGTTCCATCAGCCAGAACCAAAAGCCTTCCATTTGGATTATCAGGATCACAATTTGTCTGGAAATCAAAGTCATCAAGAACTATCTCAGGGTAGGTGAGGTTTTCTCCAACTTCTACTTCAAATATTGGAGTCGTACAATTTACAATCGTATTTGTTCCAATGATATAGTACACGCCCGCACTGGCTGTATTAAAGACAGCACCATCAGTAGGTACGGTGAATACAGGAGCAGGGCTACCTACCGTTGGATCAACATCATAGTAATCAAAAATATAGTCTGCAACATTATCTCTGTTCACAGCTGTTACTGTGATTGTTCCATTTCCTGGTGTACAATTGGTAGCATCAACGACAGATACCGTTTGAATTTCTACATTCGTCGGAACATTTGGTAATTCAAATTCTGCAGTGGTTACACAACCAGTTGATATTCTTGTTACTTCCACCGTATATGTGTCAGCAGCTAATCCTGAAATATCAGAGGTAGCAACTCCTGCTGGTGTTGATCCATTACCCGGGTCCACGCCATTTGCAAGCGGAGTACCTGTTCCTGATCCGTAATACCATTGGAAAGTATAATCCGGGTCCGTATCATCGATACCAGAAGTCATTCCGACAGTAGCAGTTGCTCTAAGCGCACCCTCAGGTGTTCCACCAGCTGCACAGGTCGAGTCAGCTGCCTGAAGAGCGATGCTTATTTGTGGACGCAACACATTATCCACAATATCAAATTCTAATGGCTCAGATGGACAATCAGAGTCTAGTTTTCTAACAATCGCATAGTATGTACCTGCGCTTAACTCTGTGTAAATGAAGTTGGTTGGGTCACCATCACCATCTGTAGTAGGGGAGGTTAACCCAAAGTCATCATAAACTTCCAGTTGATAATTTCCTGCCATTGCGGCCTGATTTAAAGTTGCTCCATCGAAGGTTGCTTCTAGCAATTCGAAAGTTCCAACATCAACAGGGTTGTTATCCATGTCATCATCACAAATGTTATTTTCTCCCGTAGCAAAGTCCGTTATACTTGGGTAGATCGGAACATTGGTAATTGTATAATCTCTGGATATCGTGCAATCGGTGTTTTGATTTCTAACACTTACTGAATATTGGCCAGCTGCGTATCCTGTTAGCGTAACAGCCGTCTCTCCTCCGATCTCGTTTCCACCAACAGTTCCAAATCCTGTAAACCATTGAACATCGAAGTGATCAGTATCATCAAACTGACTGTCGATGATTACTTGAAGTGCACCTGCATCTACACCTCCGCCACAATCTTCATCAGGCGTCATGCTTACAAGCGTTACCTGAGGGTTTCTCACAGAATCCTTCACGTTAACAATAGCAGTTGCTGCAAAACAGCCTGTTGTGGTATTTTCTGCAGTGATATAGTAATCATTTCCTGCAAGAGTGGTGTATGAGATTGAAGTCGCAGCAGTATTGGTATACGGGGAACCAGCTAGTTCTCCAACACCCACAGCTCCGGTATAAATTCTAATTTCAAAATCTCCTAGATCACCAGTAGAAACATCAGCATCATTAATAATTAATGTTCCGCTGTTACCGGTACATAGTGAATCTGGCTCGGTACTTGCCTGAATAGCGGCAGCATCAATCGTTGGGATATTATCCATAGATCCAACATTAAACACTGCTGTAGCTGAACATCCTTCATTGCCAGTACCCGGAGTATCTCCAAGATCTTTCGTGATCACTACAGTGTAGTCACCAGTTGCTAAACCAGTTAGGCTTGTTAAGTCTGCATTGGCACCAGCAGTGACTCCTCTTGATCCTCCATCGGCAGGGAAAATTTCATTTGCTGGCGCGATAGTTCCTCTATACCAGGTAATTGTGAAGTCAGCGGTTGTGGCCGGACCTTCATCATCAATTGAAATGCTCAATGTTCCGTCACCCACATCGCCTGTATTGTCACAGTAGGTATCTTCTGTAGAAGTCCCGCTGATCACCGGATTTACTTGCAGGTCTTCGATTTCCACATCGATGGTACCTGTAGCACATCCGGTAGTGTTGTGCTGAATGAAGAATGAATACGTACCAGCATTCACACCGGTAAGTTGGTCATCAGTAATGGCTCCCGCACCCGAGGTACCAACCACACCGCCACCAATGGCTGTCCAGTTGATGGTGTATGGGCTCGCATTGTTGAGCGGAGTAGCCACTCCGTCGATGATGATTTCATCGATAGTGATGGATCCGTCAGCAGGGGTACAGTTGTCATTGTCAACGACGGTAACACCTGTAGCGAGGTTTACGGTAAGCGTAGGCTGGTCACTACCGATAGTGAATGTAGCGAACGCCTGACATCCTTCGTTTCCATTTCCGGAAACATCTCCATTGTCTTTGTTGATGAAGACGGTGTAGGTACCGTTTTCAAGGTCAGTGAGTGTTCTGATGTCCCCACCTACGAGAGCAGATCCTACGTTAGCACCGCTACCTGATCCGGCATCATCATGCAGGAAGTCAGGGTCAGCTAAACCAGGAGCTACGGTATATGTGCCTCTGTACCACTCTACGGAGTAGTCAGCGAGTGTAATAGCTGCACCGCCATCTTCAGTGATGTTCACAGTCACAGACCCATCACCGATGTTGTTCACTCCGTCACAGTATGTATCCGGAGACTTGGTATTGAGGCTGATCACCGGATTTACTTGCAGGTCTTCGATTTCCACATCGATGGTACCTGTAGCACATCCGGTAGTGTTGTGCTGAATGAAGAATGAATACGTACCAGCATTCACACCGGTAAGTTGGTCATCAGTAATGGCTCCCGCACCCGAGGTACCAACCACACCGCCACCAATGGCTGTCCAGTTGATGGTGTATGGGCTCGCATTGTTGAGCGGAGTAGCCACTCCGTCGATGATGATTTCATCGATGGTGATGGATCCGTCAGCAGGGGTACAGTTGTCATTGTCAACGACGGTAACACCTGTAGCGAGGTTTACGGTAAGCGTAGGCTGGTCACTACCGATCGTGAATGTAGCGAACGCCTGACATCCTTCATTTCCATTTCCGGAAACATCTCCATTGTCTTTGTTGATGAAGACGGTGTAGGTACCGTTTTCAAGGTCAGTGAGTGTTCTGATATCTCCACCTACGAGAGCAGATCCTACGTTAGCACCGCTACCTGATCCGGCATCATCATGCAGGAAGTCAGGATCAGCTAAACCAGGAGCTACGGTATATGTGCCTCTGTACCACTCTACGGAGTAGTCAGCGAGTGTAATAGCTGCACCGCCATCTTCAGTGATGTTCACAGTCACAGACCCATCACCGATGTTGTTCACTCCGTCACAGTAGGTATCCGGAGACTTGGTGTTGAGGCTGATCACCGGGTTTACTTGCAGGTCTTCGATTTCCACATCGATGGTACCTGTAGCACATCCGGTGGTGTTGTGCTGAATGAAGAATGAATAGGTACCAGCATTCACACCGGTAAGTTGGTCATCAGTAATGGCTCCCGCACCAGAGGTACCAACCACACCGCCACCAATGGCTGTCCAGTTGATGGTGTATGGGCTCGCATTGTTGAGCGGAGTAGCCACTCCGTCGATGATGATTTCATCGATAGTGATGGAACCGTCAGCAGGGGTACAGTTGTCATTGTCAACGACGGTAACACCTGTAGCGAGGTTTACGGTAAGCGTAGGCTGGTCACTACCGATCGTGAATGTAGCGAACGCCTGACATCCTTCGTTTCCATTTCCGGAAACATCTCCATTGTCTTTGTTGATGAAGACGGTGTAGGTACCGTTTTCAAGGTCAGTGAGTGTTCTGATATCTCCACCTACGAGAGCAGATCCTACGTTAGCACCGCTACCTGATCCGGCATCATCATGCAGGAAGTCAGGGTCAGCTAAACCAGGAGCTACGGTATATGTGCCTCTGTACCACTCTACGGAGTAGTCAGCGAGTGTAATAGCTGCACCGCCATCTTCAGTGATGTTCACAGTCACAGACCCATCACCGATGTTGTTCACTCCGTCACAGTATGTATCCGGAGACTTGGTATTGAGGCTGATCACCGGATTTACTTGCAGGTCTTCGATTTCCACATCGATGGTACCTGTAGCACATCCGGTAGTGTTGTGCTGAATGAAGAATGAATACGTACCAGCATTCACACCGGTAAGTTGGTCATCAGTAATGGCTCCCGCACCCGAGGTACCAACCACACCGCCACCAATGGCTGTCCAGTTGATGGTGTATGGGCTCGCATTGTTGAGCGGAGTAGCCACTCCGTCGATGATGATTTCATCGATAGTGATGGATCCGTCAGCAGGGGTACAGTTGTCATTGTCAACGACGGTAACACCTGTAGCGAGGTTTACGGTAAGCGTAGGCTGGTCACTACCGATAGTGAATGTAGCGAACGCCTGACATCCTTCGTTTCCATTTCCGGAAACATCTCCATTGTCTTTGTTGATGAAGACGGTGTAGGTACCGTTTTCAAGGTCAGTGAGTGTTCTGATGTCCCCACCTACGAGAGCAGATCCTACGTTAGCACCGCTACCTGATCCGGCATCATCATGCAGGAAGTCAGGGTCAGCTAAACCAGGAGCTACGGTATATGTGCCTCTGTACCACTCTACGGAGTAGTCAGCGAGTGTAATAGCTGCACCGCCATCTTCAGTGATGTTCACAGTCACAGACCCATCACCGATGTTGTTCACTCCGTCACAGTATGTATCCGGAGACTTGGTATTGAGGCTGATCACCGGATTTACTTGCAGGTCTTCGATTTCCACATCGATGGTACCTGTAGCACATCCGGTAGTGTTGTGCTGAATGAAGAATGAATACGTACCAGCATTCACACCGGTAAGTTGGTCATCAGTAATGGCTCCCGCACCCGAGGTACCAACCACACCGCCACCAATGGCTGTCCAGTTGATGGTGTATGGGCTCGCATTGTTGAGCGGAGTAGCCACTCCGTCGATGATGATTTCATCGATGGTGATGGATCCGTCAGCAGGGGTACAGTTGTCATTGTCAACGACGGTAACACCTGTAGCGAGGTTTACGGTAAGCGTAGGCTGGTCACTACCGATCGTGAATGTAGCGAACGCCTGACATCCTTCGTTTCCATTTCCGGAAACATCTCCATTGTCTTTGTTGATGAAGACGGTGTAGGTACCGTTTTCAAGGTCAGTGAGTGTTCTGATGTCCCCACCTACGAGAGCAGATCCTACGTTAGCACCGCTACCTGATCCGGCATCATCATGCAGGAAGTCAGGATCAGCTAAACCAGGAGCTACGGTATATGTGCCTCTGTACCACTCTACGGAGTAGTCAGCGAGTGTAATAGCTGCACCGCCATCTTCAGTGATGTTCACAGTCACAGACCCATCACCGATGTTGTTCACTCCGTCACAGTATGTATCCGGAGACTTGGTATTGAGGCTGATCACCGGATTTACTTGCAGGTCTTCGATTTCCACATCGATGGTACCTGTAGCACATCCGGTAGTGTTGTGCTGAATGAAGAATGAATACGTACCAGCATTCACACCGGTAAGTTGGTCATCAGTAATGGCTCCCGCACCCGAGGTACCAACCACACCGCCACCAATGGCTGTCCAGTTGATGGTGTATGGGCTCGCATTGTTGAGCGGAGTAGCCACTCCGTCGATGATGATTTCATCGATGGTGATGGATCCGTCAGCAGGGGTACAGTTGTCATTGTCAACGACGGTAACACCTGTAGCGAGGTTTACGGTAAGCGTAGGCTGGTCACTACCGATCGTGAATGTAGCGAACGCCTGACATCCTTCGTTTCCATTTCCGGAAACATCTCCATTGTCTTTGTTGATGAAGACGGTGTAGGTACCGTTTTCAAGGTCAGTGAGTGTTCTGATATCTCCACCTACGAGAGCAGATCCTACGTTAGCACCGCTACCTGATCCGGCATCATCATGCAGGAAGTCAGGATCAGCTAAACCAGGAGCTACGGTATATGTGCCTCTGTACCACTCTACGGAGTAGTCAGCGAGTGTAATAGCTGCACCGCCATCTTCAGTGATGTTCACAGTCACAGACCCATCACCGATGTTGTTCACTCCGTCACAGTAGGTATCCGGAGACTTGGTGTTGAGGCTGATCACCGGATCAATAGTATTATCCTGGATAGTAAATTGATAAGACGTTACACAGCCGGTGAGATCACTTTCAATATCTATTCGATAATCTCCTGCGGCTAAGTTGTCTGCCTCTGTTTCACTCACATTCGGAACAAAGGTTGACGCAGTTGTCAGGTTATTCCAGGTAAGTGTGAAGTCGGCTTGTATCTCAGCTTCGGTATCTGATGCCGGATCAACGGCACCATCTTGTAAGATTCTCATTAGCGTAAAGGCACCATTATCTGTACAATTTTCAATATGGCTTATTGTCCAATCTGCGCCTGCCGAGCTACCAACAGATAGAGTAACAAGTTCATCGAACAATTGAATATCCAAGGTATCCGGACACGCTGTAGCAGGAGGTATTGATCCTCCATCATTATGGGTTGCGATTACCCGATACCATCCGGCACCAATTCCTGAGATAGTGGCCGAGTTTGCATTTAAGGTTTCGAATCCTACAACATTTGAACCAACACCTGCTTCATCTGCTCCGTCAGCGTCAATTAAGGTCTGACCGGCTGTGAAATCACCATCTCCGTCAGAGTCATAGTACCAGGTGAAATCAAATGTTCCACCAAGGGAATTGTGAATAGCATCAACTGTAATTTGTCCATTGTAGTCCAGTGCTCCAGAAACATCACAAATACTATTATTTATTGTATTTCCAGCATCAATAGTAACATCGGGTTCTTCCGGGTCATTCAACGTTACCGTTCCAACAAACACAATACAATTATCACCCGCACCACCATCGAAGAAGTCAACTCCTATCGTATACGTACCTGCAGGAAGTTGTCCAAGTGCAGCATTGTCATTGAAATCGATTAATTCAGTTGCGTCATCTGTTGCATCAGTGAACAGACCAGTTGCTGCTCCACTTGCTGCAATTGGAGCGTAGGTACTTAAAGCCGGATCATACGGACTAGAACCATCGCTATCCGGTTGAATACTTTGAGATCCTTCGAACACATAGTATCTATACTGTGCTGGATTGTTGCCAGTCTGAGCATCTAGTGTAATAGAGATTTGTCCATCAAATGCAGTAGCACATCTCGTTGGATCTACGGAAGCTATAGTGACATCAGGGGCAGCACCGAAAGTAAGGCTTGTTGAGAATACTTCTATACATCCATTAGGAAGTATTGCAACGCCTGTGTAGCTGATAGCAGGAAGCCCGCTGGTAGAACCAGGGGTTGTTGCGTTATCACCGATTCGTCCATTGACAATTGTGATATTATCACCATCACCATCAGCGATGGTAATATCTTCCATATCAATTGGATTTGTAATTGATGGATTGACATTGTGCAGATTTGAAAGCTGGTCATTCACATCAGATGTATCTGTACCAGCATACCATATGATGGTTATTGCATCACCATTGTTATAATCATTATTTACTGTTATCCCTGTACCAACGTCGATTATTCCATCATTGTCAAAACATGCAGAAATGTTTTGTTCGAAGAATAGTGATGGGTCAAAGGAAGCTGTAACACCACTATAATTCACTACGATATTCAGCTCTTCAACTACACAATCAGTATTATTATCTGTTGCGCGTATGCTGTATGTTCCGTCCAACAAATTATTGAATGTTGCTTGAACTCCATCATTTGCTGTTAATGTCTGCAAAGGCGTTTCTGTAGCACCAATGGTTGCACCATCAAAAAGTTCAACAGTATATCCTGCAGCTCCATCGAATGGAGAAGTTGCTGCATCTCCGTCAGAGTCTCCATCAGGATCAATTGTGAATGAAATTGAACCATCTGGGGTATCACATCGCGTATTCACATTCACGAGATCCAATGAGAAATTTGGATTTTCATTATCCAGAACTACGGTAGTTTCTACTGATGCATCACAATTCGAGTTGATTTCAGTGGCGAGCAATGTATAAATACCTGCAGCAAGGTTTGAAACTGTGCTATTATTTGTTCCGCTTAATCCAGCTAAAATTTCATTGGCCGGGTTGGTATTCTGACCAGCGAACCACTGGAAGTTATAATCATTTAGATCTGTTGATGCACCTACGGCAATCGAAGCTGTCAATTGTCCATTTGGCGAAGTAAGATCACATGATGTTTGATTACTATTTATAGTAACTGCAGGAGTAAACGTTACTGGTGTAGCATCCACGGTTACGGTTACTTCGGAGGTTGTACATCCGGTACCATTGTCGATTACTTCGATGGTATAGTCGCCAGGATTAAGTCCGGTTACGGAAGCCGAAGTAGTGTTATCGGTTGTTTCCTGAATGTTGATGTTGGCAGATCCTGCAGTACCTTTTTCAGCAAAGATATCAGTCGAACCATCTACGGTCAGCTGGTTAGCCGGTAGGGCAGAGCCACCATAGAAGTAGTTGACGGTGTAGTTACCTGAACCGGTGATTGCCGAAAGGTCGATAGTCACTCCCCCGTTAGGATAGTTAAGTCCACCTGCACAGTCGGTCATGTCCACAGCAGCCACATCAACGGCAGGGTTATTGAACGTAGGGTTGGTAGAATTATCCACGATGGTAAATTCTTCTGTTACCGGGCATTGGGTATCCACGTTGATGATCTCCACGGTGTAGGTACCCGCTTCAAGTCCTGTTACGGTCAGTCCGGTAGGGCCGTCGATACCGGCGATGGACGTACCACCGAGTGCATCGGGATCAGTCAGGTCAGCCGCATCGAGGGTATTGGAAGTACCTGATCCGAAGTACCACTGGATGTCGTATCCACCTGCAGGTTCACCACCGGCAGTGGAAGGGTTCACAGTGATTTGTCCGTTCGGATCTACAGTGCTAGGCACACATACAGTCAGCTGCTGATCGATTACTCCGTTCACGGAGATGACAGCAGGAACAGCATCCACGGTTACGGTTACTTCAGCGGTTGTACATCCGGTACCATTGTCGATTACTTCGATGGTATAGTCGCCAGGATTAAGTCCGGTTACGGAAGCCGAAGTGGTGTTATCGGTTGTTTCCTGAATGTTGATGTTGGCAGATCCTGCAGTACCTTTTTCAGCAAAGATATCAGTCGAACCATCTACGGTCAGCTGGTTAGCCGGTAGGGCAGAGCCACCATAGAAGTAGTTGACGGTATAGTTACCTGATCCGGTGATTGCCGAAAGGTCGATAGTCACGCCACCGTTAGGATAGTTCAGTCCACCTGCACAGTCGGTCATATCCACTGCTGCCACATCCACGGCAGGGTTATTGAACGTAGGGTTGGTAGAATTATCCACGATGGTAAATTCTTCTGTTACCGGGCACTGGGTATCCACGTTGATGATCTCCACGGTGTAGGTACCCGCTTCAAGTCCTGTTACGGTCAGTCCTGTAGGGCCGTCGATACCGGCGATGGACGTGCCACCGAGTGCATCAGGATCAGTCAGATCAGCTGCATCAAGGGTATTGGAAGTACCTGATCCGAAGTACCACTGGATGTCGTATCCTCCTGCAGGTTCACCACCGGCAGTGGAAGGGTTCACAGTGATTTGTCCGTTCGGATCTACGGTGCTAGGCACACATACAGTCAGCTGCTGATCGATTACTCCGTTCACGGAGATGACAGCAGGAACAGCATCCACGGTTACGGTTACTTCAGCGGTTGTACATCCGGTACCATTGTCGATTACTTCGATGGTATAGTCGCCAGGATTAAGTCCGGTTACGGAAGCCGAAGTAGTGTTATCGGTTGTTTCCTGAATGTTGATGTTGGCAGATCCTGCAGTACCTTTTTCAGCAAAGATATCAGTCGAACCATCTACGGTCAGCTGGTTAGCCGGTAGGGCAGAGCCACCATAGAAGTAGTTGACGGTGTAGTTACCTGAACCGGTGATTGCCGAAAGGTCGATAGTCACTCCCCCGTTAGGATAGTTCAGTCCACCTGCACAGTCGGTCATGTCCACAGCTGCCACATCCATGGCAGGGTTGTTGAACGTAGGGTTAGTGGAATTATCCACGATGGTAAATTCTTCTGTTACCGGGCATTGGGTATCCACGTTGATGATCTCCACGGTGTAGGTACCCGCTTCAAGTCCTGTTACGGTCAGTCCGGTAGGGCCGTCGATACCGGCGATGGACGTACCACCGAGTGCATCGGGATCAGTCAGGTCAGCCGCATCGAGGGTATTGGAAGTACCTGATCCGAAGTACCACTGGATGTCGTATCCACCTGCAGGTTCACCACCGGCAGTGGAAGGGTTCACAGTGATTTGTCCGTTCGGATCTACAGTGCTAGGCACACATACAGTCAGCTGCTGATCAATTACTCCGTTCACAGAGATGACAGCAGGAACAGCATCCACGGTTACGGTTACTTCGGAGGTTGTACATCCGGTACCATTGTCGATTACTTCGATGGTATAGTCGCCAGGATTAAGTCCGGTTACGGAAGCCGAAGTAGTGTTATCGGTTGTTTCCTGAATGTTGATGTTGGCAGATCCTGCAGTACCTTTTTCAGCAAAGATATCAGTCGAACCATCTACGGTCAGCTGGTTAGCCGGTAGGGCAGAGCCACCATAGAAGTAGTTGACGGTGTAGTTACCTGAACCGGTGATTGCCGAAAGGTCGATAGTCACTCCCCCGTTAGGATAGTTAAGTCCACCTGCACAGTCGGTCATGTCCACAGCAGCCACATCAACGGCAGGGTTATTGAACGTAGGGTTGGTAGAATTATCCACGATGGTAAATTCTTCTGTTACCGGGCATTGGGTATCCACGTTGATGATCTCCACGGTGTAGGTACCCGCTTCAAGTCCTGTTACGGTCAGTCCGGTAGGGCCGTCGATACCGGCGATGGACGTACCACCGAGTGCATCGGGATCAGTCAGGTCAGCCGCATCGAGGGTATTGGAAGTACCTGATCCGAAGTACCACTGGATGTCGTATCCACCTGCAGGTTCACCACCGGCAGTGGAAGGGTTCACAGTGATTTGTCCGTTCGGATCTACAGTGCTAGGCACACATACAGTCAGCTGCTGATCGATTACTCCGTTCACGGAGATGACAGCAGGAACAGCATCCACGGTTACGGTTACTTCAGCGGTTGTACATCCGGTACCATTGTCGATTACTTCGATGGTATAGTCGCCAGGATTAAGTCCGGTTACGGAAGCCGAAGTGGTGTTATCGGTTGTTTCCTGAATGTTGATGTTGGCAGATCCTGCAGTACCTTTTTCAGCAAAGATATCAGTCGAACCATCTACGGTCAGCTGGTTAGCCGGTAGGGCAGAGCCACCATAGAAGTAGTTGACGGTATAGTTACCTGATCCGGTGATTGCCGAAAGGTCGATAGTCACGCCACCGTTAGGATAGTTCAGTCCACCTGCACAGTCGGTCATATCCACTGCTGCCACATCCACGGCAGGGTTATTGAACGTAGGGTTGGTAGAATTATCCACGATGGTAAATTCTTCTGTTACCGGGCACTGGGTATCCACGTTGATGATCTCCACGGTGTAGGTACCCGCTTCAAGTCCTGTTACGGTCAGTCCTGTAGGGCCGTCGATACCGGCGATGGACGTGCCACCGAGTGCATCAGGATCAGTCAGATCAGCTGCATCAAGGGTATTGGAAGTACCTGATCCGAAGTACCACTGGATGTCGTATCCTCCTGCAGGTTCACCACCGGCAGTGGAAGGGTTCACAGTGATTTGTCCGTTCGGATCTACGGTGCTAGGCACACATACAGTCAGCTGCTGATCGATTACTCCGTTCACGGAGATGACAGCAGGAACAGCATCCACGGTTACGGTTACTTCAGCGGTTGTACATCCGGTACCATTGTCGATTACTTCGATGGTATAGTCGCCAGGATTAAGTCCGGTTACGGAAGCCGAAGTAGTGTTATCGGTTGTTTCCTGAATGTTGATGTTGGCAGATCCTGCAGTACCTTTTTCAGCAAAGATATCAGTCGAACCATCTACGGTCAGCTGGTTAGCCGGTAGGGCAGAGCCACCATAGAAGTAGTTGACGGTGTAGTTACCTGAACCGGTGATTGCCGAAAGGTCGATAGTCACTCCCCCGTTAGGATAGTTCAGTCCACCTGCACAGTCGGTCATGTCCACAGCTGCCACATCCATGGCAGGGTTGTTGAACGTAGGGTTAGTGGAATTATCCACGATGGTAAATTCTTCTGTTACCGGGCATTGGGTATCCACGTTGATGATCTCCACGGTGTAGGTACCCGCTTCAAGTCCTGTTACGGTCAGTCCGGTAGGGCCGTCGATACCGGCGATGGACGTACCACCGAGTGCATCGGGATCAGTCAGGTCAGCCGCATCGAGGGTATTGGAAGTACCTGATCCGAAGTACCACTGGATGTCGTATCCACCTGCAGGTTCACCACCGGCAGTGGAAGGGTTCACAGTGATTTGTCCGTTCGGATCTACAGTGCTAGGCACACATACAGTCAGCTGCTGATCAATTACTCCGTTCACAGAGATGACAGCAGGGTTTGCATTCAGTACCACTACTAAGGTATCAGAAGTACACTGAAGGGTAGAGGTAGCTACTACTTTATAGGTGTCATCAACCACACCAGTTAGGTTATTGGTGTCGCTTCCATTTACTGTACCACCATTAGAAACCGGAGTTCCATTTGAGTAGAACCAGTCGAAATCATACGTGCCTGCAGGAGCCACATCAACCAAAATTTCACCATCATATGTTGTTACATCACAACCCGTATTTGGTTGAGTACTGTTTAGCGTGACAACAGGAAATACTTGATTTTCTGTGAGTACAAATGTTTCTGTTGCAGAACAGTCTGTTTCACTGCCGGATGGATCGTCATGTGTTACTTCCACTGTATATTCTCCAGCAACGAGATTTGTTAATACTGGTGAAGTTGCTCCTTGCGGATTAACAGTACCATTTGAAAGTGGGTTTCCGTTTACAATTGGAGCTCCATCAAAATACCACTGGAATGAGAATCCTGAGACATCCTGAACGCCGGGTGCAAAATCTGGATTATTATCAACATATGCACTTAACTGTCCATTCCCTGTTCCACAATCAGTTTGCGGAGCATCTTCTGTGATAACTATATTCGGAATATAAGGATCATCACTTACAGTGAGCGTAAGTTCAACCGTTTCACATCCTGTAGCAATGTTTTCAGCTACAACCGTGTAGTCACCTGCGGAAAGACCGCTTAGGAATTCACCATCTGACGGAGATCCCCCCGTGGACGGCCCAGCAAATGCTGGCACTGAGGTGTCAGTTCCCTGCCACCAGGTAAAACTATAGTTAGATACGACATCCCCTTGAATACTCACAGACAGGAATCCATTAGGGTTTCCTGGATCACAAGATGAATTATCAATAACCTGACTGGTAGAATAGGTAGGAATAACAGTCACATCATCTACAACAATATCTTCAAAATCAGTACATTGAGTATCATCATTGGTTACTCGAATTCTATAGTCGCCTGGTGCAAGGTTTGTGAAAGTAAATGGTACCGAGCCATCGGCAACTGTTTCATCAGGGCCTATCTGTGTTGTAAATGAGTGTCCGTCAAAAATTTCATATGTGTAGGAGGCAGGTTCAGATGTTGACATAGAAGCCGTTACATCCACACTTCCAGCATCATTATCACAATGTGCATCATCAGTAACTGTTGTTGCTATGGCTGGCTGAGTCTGATCACGATCTATGGTGAAGGGTATCTCTACTGCACCACAACCTGTAAGGTTATCATATACGACAAGTACATAATCCCCTTCATCCAGATTACCGAACTGCCCTGTTGTATTTATATAATCAGCAGTACCAGATGCAACAGTCCCCTCAAACAACTCAAATCTATATGGAAACAATACGAATGATACCGTGTCCACAAAGTTTCCGACAGAGTTGTTTCCTCCGGCAGTTGAGACGGCTTCAAATTGGAATCGAGTCGTGAATTGATCCGCTGGAATGGTATATTGACCCTGGTAGAAGGCCCACGCCCCATTTCCGGTTGAGAAATTACCCTGAACAACTTCAGCACCTGGTTCTCCAATGTTTACAGAAAGCTCATCTGTTCCAGAACGCCCTTTGTGGGCAAATGACCAGTTCAATAAAGAGCCCGGAACAGTTGCCAAATCAAAATATAACGCAGCATCACTATTGGCATTGATTTCGGCAAATTGATCTCCATGATAAGCATCATGAATGCCTCCACTTACTGAGTTGTTATTGTGCCATATTTCTATTCTTTGGTCCGGAGCGGTTGTACTCCACCCATCAATAAAATCCTGTTGATACGTTTTAATATTACCACCATCAAATGATTGAATGTGGTCGTTATTTGTAAGAATGTCAAGGTTCTCAAAGCTACTATTGATGTTACCTATCGAAACATCATTTACATCACCAGATACTACACCTGATGCATCAATTGAGCCTAATGCTGCAGGATTACAGCTATTAATATCATTTTGTATAAGGTTTCCAGGGGTAACAGAAAGTGATCCAGGATTGTCCGTCACGTCAATGGTTCTGGTTTCAAAACAGCTGGTAGCATCTTCCGTAACTCGAACGGTATAAGTCCCTTCTTCCAATCCACCTAATTCGTATGGATTATCACTGACAAGGAATGCTCCTGGTGCTGCAGTACCAGGAAGTGTATTTGCTGGAAGTGTATTAGCGCCCAAGAACCACTCAAAAGTGTATCCGGATACAGCTCCACCACCGTCTCCATCTGCTCTCACGATTCCATTTCCTGCAACACATGAAGTGTTATCCTGAACCAGGTAAGTACCTGGAGTAGGGGCTATGGAGTTGTCGTTCAACGTTACGGTTACTGAATTTGAAGTACATCCAGACGAATTCAGTGTTGCTGTTACCGTGTATTGGCCTTGATCAGAAACGGTATAGGTGTCACCGGTAAAATCAGGAGCTGGTTTGATACTAGGTCCATCATACCATTCAAAAGTATAATCGGCAGTATTCCCGCTTACATCTGCGGCTAATTGGCCCGTACCCCCACACGTAGTGATATGTGTAATGGTTACATTCGGGTCTGGTGGGTTGGATACGGAGGTAGATACCGTTCTACTTTCAGATACCGTACATCCAGAGAAGTCTTCCGTAACCTCAACAGTATACCCAATGGCATCAAGGTTGGACGCAACATCACCAGTCGCAATAGGAGTTACTCCTTCTGACTGAATAAACCAGGTGAAATCATATCCATCGGCAGTCGTAAGGGTATCTTGAGGGATACCGCCACCATCTACAGATGTGTACGCAAAAGCTCCTAGAGATCCATCCGGTATACTACATTCGGTTAATGGACTGATCTCATAAACGTGTACATTGAATGACGGAGTGTTGATTAAGTTAATGGTTAACTCTACTGTGTCAGAGTAGCACTCTGTTGCTCCATAATAGCCGACTACATCGTAGGTGCCAGTAGCCATTTGTGGGAACTGGCTGCCTTCATACAACACTGAGCTATAATCATCATCATTGTACCATCGGAATACAAATCCATCTGGTTCGGTGTATTCTGCTGTGACATCTGGCCCTGTACCATTTACGATAATATTATCGATATAATGATGTTCAGAAGAGCTTGTATTATGTATTTCAGCAACGATTGTTAAAGTTGCAGCAGATCCATCCGGGCTTAAGTTTCCAACTAAAGCCTGAGCATAGGTAAAGTCTCCATCCTGATATCCATTTCCTAGTTGATTGGATTCAATGACGTTGTTACCTGCATCTCTTAATTCATAGCTGACACGCACCCAGTCTCTCCACTTGCCAGAGCTCTCCTGGTTTCCGTTCTCAAATATATCGACCGTGATACTTATATCCGTGTAGTTCGAAATATCAATATCTTCAGACGTCCACGTTACTACACCAACGTCGTTTGATGTACCAGTTCCTGTTGCCTCAAACATTTGAGACCCACTGTAAGAACTTACGCCATAAAAGCTTGGACTCTCTGTTCCACCATCTGAAGTCCATCCAGTATCATCAGCATCGGACTGGGCTCCATTAGTTCGATCTTGGAAATTTTCCACCCAAATATTTTCATTGGGTCCAGGAGCAGGGCCAAAGTAGTATGCACGAGCGCTACCATTATCAGGTTTTGCAGGATCACACTTTCTGTTGTCGTTTAGTTTTTCAACGGTTAAATCAAATGTTTGAGATCCAATAAGTGTACTTTGTATGTTATTTCCTGTTTCGCATTCAGGAATTGTAGCTGTTGGTAATGGAACGTCAAGGGGAGGAGTACCACCTGCATCATTGATAACCACAAAAAGCTCATAGTCACCACCTACTCCAGCAATTGTTTGTGTAATTGTTGCTGTTTCGCCTACTTCAAAATTGGTTAGAAACGTCACCTCAGTATCAAGCAAGACTGAACTGGAAGGGTCTGCTGTTGGGTCCCCTGCATAATAGGAGACAGGAAGGTTACCTGAAATGCCAATATCTCCTGTGTTTGTAATCTGAAACTCTACGGTAATTTCAGCATCCGGACATAGGGCATCTGAAGCTGATACAATCCCTATGAAATCTATATCTGGTGATGCGAATTCTACACAGCCGTCTTCATTCAAGATAGGTGCCTGGTTGATAAAAGTATTAAGAGGACGGTTATCATATGGGATTGTCGATCCATCTGAATATTCACATGTTCCTGCGGCGGAAAATACGATCGAGTGATCCTGGACTTCTGTAGGTATGGTCAGATCATCATTGATGTTAACATTGTAATAACCATGCTGATTCCACACACCTCTGGCTGGCATCCAGGCCTCTCCATCTGACTCGAAGACTCGAACATGAGCGAATTCCGAATTACTGTATGGATTAAATGGTGTGTTATTATTGAAATAACAAGTGACACATATTTCACTTGCTCCATCTCCATCTACATCGGCGATGACCGGATATTCTTCTTGTGTTCTGGAAACGCAAGCAATCTCGTTTCTTTCAAATGTTGTGTTATCCCCATTACCCACTCCATCGACAACCAACAATGATTCTTCACTTCTATAAACTACCTCTACCGCACCATCTCCGTCAAAATCAAAAAGGGAGCAACCAGTAAAACCTGATGATCCCTCTTTAATTGGGTGTATCCAGTGAATATTGAAATTTTCATCCAGCGAATAAAGTTTTTGGTTCATAACGAAGTTGGCATTAAGCTGACCATCGCCATCTACATCACCTATATTCACACGACCGGGACCTCTAACAAAGTTGTTTGTATTATCATGATATGTAATCACATTGTTGTTAGTGACATCCCAAAAGAAGATGGTCGTTTCTCCATTATATTGTTCTGCGGCTGTTCCTAGTGCTCCTGTTATAATTAGATCAATGTTTCCATCAAGGTTGTAGTCTGCTGCTGATACAGTTGACCATTGGTCGTCCCAGCTGGAATAATATTTTGGATAGTAATTGAATAGCGGGTTGATATCTGAATGAATATCATCATCCATGTCAGCAGCTAATGTCCTGGTTCCAGCTGCTTCATTGATAGCCCAAATCTCATTACCTGAAACGAGCTCCAGTCCTGCACAATCTGCACAAAAAGCGTCAGGCAATACATCCACCGCTAATGAACCGTGAGTAAAATTTCTTTCCCAATCAGAATTCGTACCTGTAACTATAATATTACCAGTAGCTGCGTCTACAATTTCGTTTCTGTAATAAATCTCCACATCCCCGTCCTCATCAAAGTCAGCTAATCCCGGGAGACCGATGGCATCATTTCTGGAAGATTTTCCTGACCATAAAATGGTTAGATCATGATTATACATGATCATATCATCACCCTGATCTTGCGAGACAAGTATTTC
Source organism: Ekhidna sp. (assembly GCF_965247405.1). Taxonomy (GTDB): domain Bacteria; phylum Bacteroidota; class Bacteroidia; order Cytophagales; family Cyclobacteriaceae; genus Ekhidna. The sequence continues at coordinate 239,628 of NZ_OZ252014.1, read as the reverse complement.
ACCAAATTCATCACCGTCTACATCTCCCAATACGGGTGCATTTTCAGGCTGGAAACTCATAAAAGCGCTACCAATGGTAGCACCTGTTGCTCCGTTTAAGATGAATACCGACTTGTTCTGCTTGTTTGTAGTTACTACCTCTGGGATTCCATTTCCATCCAGGTCACCTACCATAGGGGTGGCGTGGCTGTTAGCACTTTGATCTTCAGACCCCCATTGCTGTCGGATAGCGAATGTGGTCACATCAATTTCGTCAGCACAAACGACTGCATTTCCAAAATAGAAATCATCACAGGCTCCATCATTGGCGCACTCCCCGTCATAGCAATCAATCAAGCCGTCACCATCATCGTCTATGCCGTTATCGCATATTTCCTGAGCGGAGGCTAAAAGTGCCGAAATAAAGAAAAAGGAAAAAAGTACAGACTTCCAGGTGCTATTCATGTGCATGTTTTTTATTCCCCTTGGGGACATGGAATGTCCAGGTAATTTGTTACTAAAACTATCGTTGGTTTTTTTCTCACTATTCATACTTAGCTGGTTATGTTTAGCATGTGGACATTCCATGGTATTAGTTGAAATGGATTCGGACATAAATACATTTTATAAGCATAATGTAACCCTCTAGCAATCTAGATAAACCCCCTGAAAATCAAAAGGTATAATGAGTCATGGTAAAGTTAAGCGTATAGGACGAATATGAACTATATCAATAAAAAATATAATTATTTAAAGGAAGTTTTTAGATAAACTTCCTGATTTTGAGGTCGAAATTAAAGTTTATTGGGATTAGCGGGCAAGTAAAATGCTTCCAGACTTGGAGAAATTAGCATCCTCGCATTTCATTACAAAATAATAAACTCCTTCTGGAACGGGTGAGCTATTAAAGTTTCCATCCCAGACGCAATTATCTCCTGCGATAAAGTCTTCTTTGGTGGATATTTTTCTTCCTCTTGAGTCAAAGACATAAACCTTGCATCCGGCACTTTCACCCAGGTCTCCGATATTAAGAATTTCCCAACAGTCATTCATGTTATCTCCGTTAGGAGAGAAGGTTCTTTTTGGACGTATGTTATCCAATACTATTCGTACTTCCGTTGAGACAGCACAATTATTATTATCCGTGGCAGTTAATGTGACAGTGCTCATTGGATTTTGTGGAAAGAAAATCGTGCTGGCTTCAGTAGGGTTACTGAACTGTTCCGGGTCCGGTCCCCAGGAAATATCCGAAACCGCATTATCAGCGGATAGCGTTATTGATGTTGCCTCCTCCAGCAATGCGGAATCAAACTCCAGAATTGAAGTAAAATCTGCAGAGCTAATATCTAAATCAGAAGGGAAGTTTCTAATTCGAATGCTGTCTTTTACCTGACACCCAATAGTAGTGGTGATGTCAACTACCACCCATACTGTATCTACTCCTACTGGTGTTGTCACATCCAGCGAACTAGTTGATGCAGTAGACATAAGGGTATCATTTTGTGCATTACGTATTGTCCAGGTATATGATTGAATGGTAGCAGAATTCGGGCTCGAAAGGCCAACGGTAAGCGACTCAGCCTGGCATTTGGCTGTTAAATCTGTTTGATCAAAAGTGATAGATGGCGCGGCTGAAACAGTCACTGCGATTGGGTCTGAACTCACACAAATATCTCCTGGATTTGGACCAGCATATACTTCTGCAGGATCGTAGTTTGTATTTAGAATTACCTCATAGTTTCCGGTTGAAGGAAACGTAAAGTCCAAATCCTGAGTAGTGGCTGTATGTATCACAGCATCAGTTGCATCCTCCACAACCCATTCATATTGAAGGGTGAATGCACCTTCGCCTGTTGAAGCAGAGGTGAAAGAAGTTTGAAAATCCACGCACGTTTCTGATGGGCCATTTGCGACCGAAGTTGGGAGTGCAACCGAGTTGATTGTGTATGTAGCAGTTTCCGTTAAACATGTATTTACATCTGTCACCTCTACAGAATAATCCCCTTCCTGACTGGTGGAGATTGAGGATACATTCCCTACTCCAAAATCAGTGCCATCTAATTGCCACTCATAGGTGAAATCTCCGGTAAAATCAGGGACCTCCAGACTGACAGACGTGCCAGTGCAAAAATCATCCAAATTGTTGTTAATTATTTCCAATAAAGGAGCTTGAGAAACCTCCAAAACAAAAGCTGCAGATTCTTCAGAGTAACATCCGGAGGCTGGTTTGGCACGGACAGTATAGCTTCCACCGTCATTTATTGTGGCATTAGTTATGTCCAGCGTGCCAACAGCTGTGGTAGTTTCAGATCCGTCTGGTCGTGTCCAAATATATTCCGCAAAGGGACCGCCGGCTGCCGTTATGGTATAATCATCGCCTGCACATATCAAATCATCAGCACCAAAGGTTGGGGGAGTGGGTTGAACTCCTCCGATTAGTGTGAAGTCTGCAGTTGATTGTTCAGCACAACCACCTAATGTCAATGTAACTCTGACAGTAGCGGATGCTCCTGCCGTAATTATAAATTCTGCATCGGAATCCGTATCTACCGGATCAGCACCTGTACCTGCGATTACTTCCCAGGTATACGTACCTAATGATTTTGTAGCATTTAAGGTAAAAGCATCATTATTACAGAATTCCAAGTTGTCAGGAGTTATCACAGGCTCAATGCACGTCTTATTCAACCGAACACCTAAATCACCTATGGAGGACAAACTGATATCATGAGAATAGGCCAGGTCGGGGCGAGCATCTATATCCAAATCCCCAATACGTACATTTCTCGCATCAACTCCGGTAGTAAGTGCTGATGGTGTTCCAAAGCTGAGGCTGCCCGAAGTGGTATTATTTATTGTGTAAATATTTCCACCAACGCAAGCTACTGCAAGATCCAATAAGCCATCACCATTTAAATCTCCTGCATCAATACCCCACGGAAGGTTACTTGGTATGGTGATTAAATCCGCAGAGGTAAAAGAGATGGTTGTACCAGAGGTAGTATTTCTAAATACCTCTACTGCTTCCACACCAGATGTGCTACTAATTGTTCGGTCTGCAGTGACTGCATAGTCATTTAAACCATCATCATCAAAATCTCCGATAACTACATTTCTTCGTTGGTCAGCAGAACCTACTGTTGCTTGAGTTGAAAAATTAATATTGTCAGGAATGCTTTGATTTCTTAATACATAAATCAGTTCATTGGATTTTGAAGCCGGGATGATAACTATATCCGGCTTTCCGTCATTATCAAAATCGCCAATATCCAAAGCGCCTGTAGAGGTAGCCCCACCTACAGTAATTTCAACCTCTGAATCAAAAGTAAAATTTCCATCTCCTGAACTTGTATTAGGATAAATATGGATTGTGTTGTCATTCTCGTTCCCAACAACTAAATCAAGCAGGCCGTCTCCATCAATATCTGATGCTTTGACTCTACGGGGTACTCTGTTATCACCATTGCCATCATCAGGAAGGAGCAATGTCAAACCACTAACATTTGAAAGTGATACAGTCCCTGCACTTGTATTTTCGTACACATATATGTGCTTGATATTTGTACCATCATTGGTCGTGAAAATCACATCCTGATTTCCATCATTGTCAAGGTCTGCGCAGGTGGTAGATATGAACCCGGTAAGGTTATCAGGGTTGTTGGTAAATGTTCGTTCTACAAATGATTCGGTATCGAAGGTGCTCTGGTTTTCAAGAATGGTCGCCTCTACACCCGAATTGCCATTGTGTGTCATCACCACATCGTTTAGGCCATCGTTATTAAGATCACATAAACACAAGTCATAAACATCTGATTCTGGAGCAAGACTTTCCAGGAATTCCGCTTTCCATGAAGTTGCCCCACTGCCACTGAAACTGATAAAGAAGTGCTGACTGGATTCGGCTATTAAGTCAGTGGTGGTTTGAACAATGACAGAGCCATTGGTAGCTCCAGCAGGAACTGTTGCTTCAACCAAATTATCAGAAATAACAGATATACTTCCGCCCGAAACAGATACCCCTCCAAAGAAGACACGATTCACATTTGTGAAATTAGATCCTGAAATCGTCACGGTTTCACCAACCTCCACATGGGTAGGAGAGATGCTGTTGATGAATGGCTTCTGAGCAAATGCCATTACAGGACAAAAAAGTATAAGTGTGATTAATTTCCTCATCATTCGGTCACTTGTAGCACCCAGGCCTTAGACAGCTCCGGGATGTTTCTGAATTCGTCTCTCTTAGCTCTGGTCTGATTAATACTTCCAGATTCATAAACTACAACGTAGTAATATCCTCTGCCGCTATTATACCCCACTTTCGTATCGTGGAATCCCATTTGAAACAGGGTATCACTGTAATTTTCGGCATTATTAAAATCATTGAATGCTCCTCCGATGACATAGTTACCCGGAGGAAGTTCTAATAAGTGATTACCTCTTCGCGTCACAACATGATCATTGGATTCTCCCAATTCATCATGCGTTCTAAAGTCATTGGTTAATTCAGGATTTCCCTTGGCAACTTCATCCTGTTGCTCTTCAGTTAATTCAGGGTTGTCAGTAATGGTCGCAGCTTGTGATTCACTAATTGCCTTATCCCACTTCACTACGTGCTCAATATTACCATCAGGATTTACTTTTTCATACTTAACACCGACTTCTTTAGAACCATCTGGCAAGGTTCTTTCCAGGTGGCCATCTGCCGCTACTGTCATGTTTGCTGCTTCTGTTGTAGGTACCCAGCTAATTACCACATTCTTATCGCCATCAGCAGATGGCTTCTCTAGTCGTATACCACGTTCTTCTTCACCAAACTGGTTGGTTCTCGTCAGCTCTTCATGATCTTCCTGATGATCCCAATCGTCTGCACGTTCAGTAGGAACATCAGCTTCAGGGTCTGGATTATCCAGCACTGTAGGTTTAGCAATGGAAAGAGCATCATCATCATCAGGTTCTGTTTCTCTGCTTTGCTGAAGTGCTGCTAGTCTTTTCTGTCTTTCCAGCTCGGCTTTTCTGGCCCTTTCTTCCGCAGACAATCTATGACTCTTGATAAAAGAAGAAACGTGTTCAGCGTGTTCTTTCTTAGTTCCCAGGTGATAACCAAGGTTTACTTCGAAAGTAGGACCTAGCTCAGAGGAAATCTCCGGGTTACCCATTTCATAGGAGAAGCCAAATGCAAATTTTTCTTTGACCTTAGCACCTGCTAACCCGATGATTCCTTCATCTTGTCTATATGACGCCCCCACCCAAACAATGTGATATAGGTGCGCAATAAAAACGGCTTCATATTGATGAGGGATCACATTGCTATACCTATATATAAGGTGAGGTTCGAATGCAAAGTCATCATTGATGTGCCCACGGTAATTCATTTTGAATAGAACATTATCCTGAGGGGAAAATTCTACGTCTGCAATTTCCTTTTGGGTGATGGGATTATAGCTAAATAGATTGGGAAGTGCCACACCCACATTAAAATGGCCAAAATGATATGCTACTCCAAAATCTCCGATGAAGAAGGTAGATTGATCCAGAAAATTGTTGAAAGCAGGATCACCCGGAGAATCGAATTCCGTGATATTAACAGAGTTAATTCCTGCACCGAGTGACATTCCAAAACGCAGAAAATGTGTGCGATCAATATTGATTAGATAGGAGGCCGATGCTTTAGCCGCAGAGGTTGTTAAAAGGCCCTGGGTGATATTAAAAGCTGCGCCACCAAGCGCTATTCCTCCCTGAAGGGGTACATGGAAACTTAAATGTGAAATCTGGGGAGCTCCTTCAACGTTCGTCCACTGATCCCTGTACATTGCGAAAACAGCTGCGTGTCCCTCTACACCCGCATATGCGGGATTATACATATAGGGATTCATGAAGAATTGATTATAAACTTGTGGTTGCTGGGCTTGAGCGGAGAAAAGTAAAGTGATAAGTAGGCCTACAAGGGAAATTCTTTTTCCACCTTTCACACAAACCATCGTAGAGAGCGTTAATCGTTTCAAGTAGTGATGATTCCTTTGATCTAAACCCTAAATTAGAGAAATTATTGCATTTAGCACTACCCGTAACAAATATCCTGCTTTTTACCGTAGTAATACTTACAATTCAACTACGAAAATCACCTATACATCCAAAGAAATCAGATTTGTACATAATCTACTCAATTTGATTTCGTATTATTACAAGTGAAAGTAATAGTGCGATGATAAAATCAATTCTTTCGGTTTTTGCTGTAATGCTTTTTACAGTTTCTTCCTATGGTCAATATTGGTTCGGACCAAAGGTGGGTGTGAGTTATATTGATCATGTGTATCAGGAGAAAGCGTATGAAAGCGACTCATTTGATGTAGCCTCAAATGTAAACTGGCAGGCAGGTTTTGCAGTAAGTTACACTGCGAGCGATATGTATGCTGTTTATGGAGAATTGCTATATGAGCGTGTTCATAAAGACCTTACAGATAAGCAAACAGGTGGGGAGCTAGTTAAAGCTCAAATGACCAACCACTTTATATCAGCTCCGATTATGCTGCGGATAACCTTGGGAAAGGTGCCATTTCATTACTATGTCAATGGAGGTCCTCGGCTGGCTTATTGGGTTGGAGGTAAAGGGACACACGATTTAGCTGCCTTTGATGAATTTCCGCCGGTGACTGATGATGATGGAAATCCATTACCTGTTGATTATACCATTAAATTCGATTCTGATAATGCTTCACCTGATGATTTTAGCACTGCCTATGTAAGTAAGCCTAATCGATTCCAGTTTGGACTTACTGTCGGCGGAGGAGTATACTTTGATATTCAAGGAGGATCACGACTTCAGGTTGATTTCAGGTATACCTGGCAACACAGTAATATGGCAACTAACTCTTCTGATGATACTAACCTCATTCGTGGTTCATCCGGTGATCTTGATTATTATCGGGAAAACATGGAGTACTATCACAACTTTGCCACAATTGGTGTCGCTTACTTATTTAGCTATGATGCTAACCTGAAACGTAAAGGGAGAAGTACGAGTAAGGAAAGTAATAAAAGAAAGAAAAAATAGTACTATTTCAAGTTAAATCGCTGAAAAGTACCGCCTTTTATTGATTTATTCCTACAATTACAGGTACAATACCTAACTTGAATTACAAAGCCTGTAAAATCAATCACTGTGGTTAAAGCATTCTTAAAGTTCTTAGGCGGAGAAGAAGGTGAAGAGAAGCAAATGTTGCTCTTGCTTGGCAAGGGCTTTTTTATGGGGATTCTCCTGGCGACCTATCAAATTGGTGCGGAAACCTTATTTCTAAGTGTCCTTGGTGACAAGTGGTTAGATGAAGCCTTTTTCTCGGCCGGAGCTGCAGGCATTGTTTCCACTGCTTTGTTCGTATTTCTTCAGCGAAAAATCAACTTTTCAACACTGGTAATTTCAGCCACCTTTGTCATTCTATTGTTTATTGGTGGTATTCGAGCGGCATTTGAGTTTATAGGATATGATGCGGAGGTCACTGGTCAATTTCAATTAATTCCTTTCATCTTATTTGTAATGATAGGTCCGGTTACCTCAATCACTCTTCTGGGATTCTGGGGTGTTTTTGGTCGGGTGTTTGACTTACGTGCCAGTAAACGAATCATCGGAGGAATTGATACCGGCCAGCTGATGGCAACCATGATTGCATTCTTTAGTATTCCGGTTTTAACTGCTACTATCATTAATGCAACATATGATCTACTATTCGTTTCAGGAATTGCAGCCTTAGGGGTCTTCATATTCACACTCCTTCTTGCAATCAACTACAATCTGAATAAAGCAACCAAAGTACTCAAGGGAGAAGAAGTAGAGAAGGTGAGTTTTTTCAGTCTGGTAAAGGATAAATATCTGCGATTGCTTTCTATCTTTCTTGTGTTCTCTATGGGTGCTGCCGTCTTCATGGACTACACGTTTCTTAGCGCCACTGAAACGATGTATCCGGAAGAGCAGGATCTGGCCAACTTCCTTTCATTCTTTTCAGGTACCGTGATCGTTGTATCCTTCCTGATTCAGAGTTTTATTAATGACATTATCATTGGAAAATTTGGTTTGAAAGTGGCTTTGATGACTATGCCACTCATTCTTATCCTTTTTACTGTAGGTGCGATTATCGTTGGTCACATATTTGGTTATGAAACGAAGGGGCCGGAGTACATCATGTTCTTCGTATTGATCTCTGTAGGTAAGTTGTTCACCGCTGCACTTAAAGATGCTCTTGAAAACCCTGCCTTCAAACTATTCTTCCTGCCAATTGATATCAAGATTCGTTTTGATATACAAACACGAATTGAAGGGGTGGTGAATGAGGTTGCCACATTCCTTGCGGGTGCTGCTCAGATGGGGCTTGGATTACTGGTTTTCTTCAAACTTATCCATTACTCATACTTCATATTATTCCTTGCAGCAGGCATTATTTATATGGCCGGAAAACTATTTGAGGAATATAAAAAGACCCTTAAAACTACGCTGGAGAAACAAAAAGCTGGACTACAAGGAGAAGGGAAACGAAATGAAAATAATACCATAAACATTCTAAAGCAGGAGGTTTCCTCCAAGGAGGTTGACAGGATCATCAATGCGCTCCGTTTGTTTGAGACGTTAGAGCCAATCGAATTCGAGTTTGTGCTTTTGGATCTACTGAGTCACCGATCACCGGTGATCAGAACATATGCATATCAAAAACTTGGTGATAGGCTGTGCTGGGAGGCTGTTGAAATTATTGAAAAAGACCTGAAGACAGAAGGAAATGAAGAGGTACTTAAAGTTGCCAATGTCACATTCAAAATGCTTCAGGATGCCGCAAACTTTAATCTGACTGATGTAGCAATAAAAGAACTGGTTAGGTCGACTGAAGCAAGTGAAAGAGAAAAAGGAGCCAGACTATTGGCTAAAGCGACGGAAGACAGGCATGTTGCGTTCATCGTCGAGTTACTCAGAGATATCAATCCAAATGTGCGATCTGCAGCTATGATCACTGCGGGAAAAGTAAGACGGCCTGAGCTATGGCCAATCCTGATCGAAAATCTTCATCTATCCACTTACAGTAATGTGGCTATGTCTGCTTTGAAAGCTGCAGGTGAGGCTGCTTTTCACAACATTGATACTGCCTTTTACAAGACCGGCCAATACCACGCCACCATGATACGAATCATACAGGTATTGGGACGAATAGGCGGACGAGGTGCTACAGAACTTCTTTGGAAAAAGATCGATTTTCCGGATCGTAAAATTGTATCTCAACTTTTGCTTTCACTTAGCTATATCGGTTTTGTTGCCAGAGACTTCCAGGCAGCCAGGATCAAAATAGCTGTGGAAGGGGAGATTGGGGATATTGCGTGGAATATCAAATCTTCACTAGAGATACCAGAAGAAGACGAACTTGACAAACTCATCAAAGAGGCAATGGTGGAAGAAGATATCAAAAACTATGATAACATCTTCATGTTGCTGGCAATGATCTATGACCCACAGAGTGTACTTCTTGCCAAAGAAAACATTCAAAGCGGCACATCGGAAAGCATCACTTTTGCGGTGGAGATGATGGACATCTTTGTTGAAGAGGAGCTTAAGCCCAAGCTAATCCCGGTGGTGGATGAGCTGAAGATCGATGAACGTTTGGTCCGCTTACAAAATCACTATCCACCGGAAGAATTCGATTCATACGATGACCTGTTGCTTCAAATTATTAACAGGGATTATAATCGAATTAATCGATACACCAAGGCATTGGCCATGTATCGCTTTAGTCAGTTGGGTAATCATGTGACAGCAGACCTGATCGCAAACCTGTTTAATCCTGATCCTTTGCTACTTCAGACAGCTGCCTACGTAATCTATCTGATCAATAAAGAGGCTTATCACGAACATACGAAGCGGTTGAAACCAATAACTAAGAAAGAACTGGATAAAGCGATCTTACCACCAGTTTTCAGAAATGAAGATGAGGAATATCATCAGAAGTTGCTGTTCATTGAGCGGGTTATTGAATTGAAAAAAATTGAGATGTTCAAGCAGATACCGGGTGAATTGATCACCTACATGGCTGAATGTCTGGAAGAAGTACGTGTAAAGCTGGGATCCACGATCATAAGGGAAGGCGATGGCGGAAGAGAGCCAATGTATATTGTATTAGATGGCTCTATTGATATTTATGAGGGTGATCATAAGGTAGCAGAGCGTGAAAAAGGAGGTGTATTTGGAGAGAAGAATATCACTGAATCGGACACATTTTCTTTTACTGCACTTGCCCGAACGGAATGTACGCTTTTACTGATGAGAAAAGAGGAGTTGGTAAACTTAATGTCTAAACATATCGAGATTCTGGATTGCTGGGTTGACATCATGAATGGAGTGATAGATCAGGAAGAACCGGTAATTGTAGATGCCTTGTTTGGATGATATTTCGACGAACGCATTTGAGATACTATAAAAAAATAAGTTAATTCACTATATAAAAACCGCCTAATCGCGCAAATGAGCACTAATCGAACCATAGCACTTATCTACTCTGAAAAGGATGATGCTCAGATAGAAGGAGGTGTAAAAGGATGGGTCACCAACTTTCACAAATTCCTTTCTACATTGATGTATCAGATTACCAGAGAAAATCCGGAAATCAAGCTCATCAACGAATCTGAATTTTCAGCTCCTGATCTTGATAACTACAGTGTGATTTTGGCGGTCTTGACTCCAAATCTGGCCAGGGAAAAAGTTGTCATTAAAGGACTCGATTCTCATGGTAAAAAACTGAAAAGTCAAAATAAGCTAATAGCTGACGGTGTAGCCAGGATTTTCAAGGTACTTAAACGACCATTTGATCCGGATGAGCATTTACCAGAACTGGAAGACCTTCTCACTTACGACTTCTACCTCGTTGACCCGTTAACGGGTGATCCCCAGGAGTTTACACGTTTTTTTGGTAGTGATGCAGAGCGTAGTTATTGGATGAAACTGGTTGATATGGCCTATGATATCAATCATGTCCTTCATGCCAAGGAATTATCTGAAGGAGAAGGGGCTTATGCTACCATTCCAAGAGAAAAAACAGTATATCTGGCAAGTACCGGTGTGGATATGGTTATCCAAAGAGATATCATAAAAAGAGAGTTGATCCGACATGGGTACAAAGTACTGCCGGATCACAGCCTTCCTAAAGAAGCCAAGGCACTTGACCGCATGGTGCGTGATGACCTGGATAGATGCAGGCTTTCCATCCACCTGGTAGGGGAAGACTATGGGTACAAACCACGAGGCTCTGAGCTGTCCGTAGTAGACATCCAAAACAGGGTGGCTTCTGACCATACCTAACAAATGGTGGAGAAGAATAAAGAGGCAAAAGATGGGGAAAAGAAGCTTTTCAGTCGACTGATTTGGGTATCACCTGATTTGAAAAACGTTACTGAACGTCAGAAAATCTTTATCGAGGATTTAAAAAGTGACGCAGCAGCATTGGAAGAAGCCGAAGTTCTCCAGATCCAACTTCAGGAGCTTAAAACCATCATCCGGGAGGAGTTGGTGACCGGTGGTCGCTTCAATGTCCGAAGAGACATTAAAGGCTTTGACGATAAGAAGCCGGATGAAAAAACAAAGATGATCTACCTGATTGCAGATAAGCGTGATGTGGATGACATTGAAGACATGCAATCTTATTTGAAGAATCAGGGCTTCAACGTAGTTTCTCCAAGCTATGAAGGAGATTTGGTTGATTTACGATATATCCATCAAGAGAATTTAAGGCGATGCGATGCATCAATAATATACTTTGGTCAAGCCACTGAGGACTGGATCAAGACGAAACTACAGGATCTGTTAAAGGCTCCTGGATTTGGCCGGGAAAAGCCATTGACGGCAAAAGCGGTTTACTTTAAAGGGCAGAAGGATGTGGACATGGAGCATTATAAAAAAAACAACGCCATGGTTTTGGGGAACAACGGAGGATCATTTAGTCCGGATCACCTCAAACCTTTTCTAACTAAAATAGAAAGCTGATGAGCGATAAAGAAATTGATGTTCAGGGCCAAGAGACCCAGGATATCGTAGACATTACCCAATTAATCAACCCGTTTCCGGGCCTTCGGCCTTTCGGGATTGAGGAAAGCCACCTCTTCTTCGGTAGAGAGGGGCAAAGTGATGAGGTGCTCGTCAAGCTCTCAGAAAATAAATTCGTCGCTATCCTGGGTGCCTCGGGTAGCGGTAAGTCTTCACTCATGTATTGTGGATTGATTCCGACCCTTTATGGTGGTTTTATGACTGAAGCAGGCTCCAATTGGCGAATTGTCGTGACACGCCCTGGCGGTGGGCCAATTGATAACCTGGCAGAAGCTCTGCTGATCAAAGACAAAGAATACTCCAACCTTGGAGATGAAGACAAGCTCATACGCAAAACCATCATCAGTACGGTTTTAAGGAGTAGCTCACTAGGTTTGGTAGAAGTAGTCCGTCAGCTGAAAACTGATGATTTTGAAAACGTCCTGATCCTTGTTGACCAGTTTGAAGAACTTTTCCGATATCGAAAGCTGGAGTCTGCCACCTCTGATCTGGATGAGTCTTCAGCTTTTGTAAATCTGCTTTTAGAGGCCATCCATCAGTATGACGAGCCCGTGTATATCGCACTGACCATGCGTTCGGACTTCATCGGGGAGTGTGCGCAGTTCCCTGATCTGACGCAAATGATCAATGACTCCCACTACTTGATTCCGCAAATGACACGGGATCAGAAACGTACCGCTATCGAAGGACCGGTAGCAGTAGGAGGTGGTAAGATCGCTCCGCGTTTGACGCAGCAGCTGTTAAATGACGTAGGGGACAACCCGGATCAGCTGCCGATTTTGCAACACGCCCTGATGCGTACCTGGGCCTACTGGACAGAGAACCGCAAGGTGGGTGAGCCGATAGATTTAAGACACTATAATTCCATTGGTACCTTGAGAGAAGCACTCTCTCAGCACGCCAATGAGGCGTTTGATTCATTGAGCAAGCGTGAAAAAGAAATTTGTGAGGTCATGTTTAAAGCACTGACTGAGCGAGGGAATGAGAACCAGGGAATCAGACGCCCAACCAAGCTTGCCACTATTGCGGCAATTGCCGGTGTGAATGAGGATGAGGTAGCACGGGTAGTGGAACGATTCCGCGAACCGGGAAGGTCTTTGTTGATGCCTCCTTTCGGAGTGAAGCTGGAGTCCGAGACGGTAATTGATATCTCACACGAAAGTTTGATGCGTATCTGGGTGCGTCTAAAAAGATGGTTGGACGAAGAATCCAAGGCTGCAGAGATGTATCTGAAGCTTTCGGAAGCAGCCGAGCGCTACCAGGAAGGGAAAGCCGGTCTATGGCAGATGCCTGATTTGCAGCTGGCATTGAACTGGAGGGAAGAAAACCGACCGACGCTCGTTTGGGGTCAGCGATACAACCCGGCCTTTGAGCGGACCATGGTGTTCCTGGAGACTTCTGAGAAAGCGTACTTAACAGAGCAACGAAACAAAGAAATCCTTCAGAAACGACAGGTAAAACGGATGCGTACCACGGCGGTGGTATTAGCCATTGCAGTATTGGTGTCCCTGAGTTTCTTGATTTACTCGTTTATTAAAGCGGATGAGGCTGAGAAGGCTGCTGCTGAAGCTGAATTGCAAAGGCAAGAGGCTGTAAAAGCTCAAGCCGAAGCTGATAAGCAGGCGCAGCTGGCTTTGGATAATGCTGCTGAAGCAAGGACCGCCCAAGCTGAAGCTGAGAAGCAGACGGATATTGCAAATGATGCTCTTAATCAAGCAAAGGAAAACTTGGCATTGGCCGAACAGCGCCGATTGCAAGCAGAAGCGGCTCAGAGAGATGCTGATAGACAAAGAGAAGCTGCTCAAGAGCAAGCTGAGATAGCAAGAAAAAATGAGCAGGCAGCAAATGAAGCAAGAGCTTTGGCAGATGAAGAACGTTTGAAAGCCGAACGCCTTCGTTACCAGGCCATCGCCCAGTCCATGGCGATCAAGGCGAAGAACATTCTTCCAGATGATCAAGACCAGGCGGAATTGAAAGCCATTGTAGCACGTCAGGCATACTTATTCTACGAAGAATACAAGGATGAAGGCAAAGACTATAACGGGGATATCTATGCAGGTATTTATAATGCGCTGCAAGGATTATATGAAAGGGAAGCGGTGAATAATGGCATGGAATCCGCCAAGGGAGATTCCATTTTCAACTACTATCATAAGCCTGTTGATCCTAATTCTGAGAATACGGTGGTTGGAGTCCGCTCTGTGGTTTACTCCGCTGACGGTGACTTCATGTACTCGGCCAATGCAGATGGAGAGGTGATCAAATGGAATGTGGAAACACGTGGGTGGAATCAGATCTTCCAGAATGATAACGTAGCACGAGTGGTTAATATCAGTCCGGATGAGCGCTTCCTTGCATTAGGTACCGATCAGGATAACATTCTGTTGTTCGATGTACGAAATATTAATCAGGAACCAACTAAAATCGATGGTCACGTCGGCGGTACCGTTTTTGACCTCCTGTTCTTACCAGATAATTCCGGATTCATTTCAGTAGGGGCCGATAATCGTATTTTACGCAGTGACTTCAGGACTTCCACTGAGCTGGCCAGATCGGAAACCAGAATCAGAAAAATTGCTTTGTCAAAAGACGCAAAAACGCTTGTTGGAGGAGGGGAAGACGGCAATGTATACCTATGGGATTTGACGAATATTGGAGCGGGCCCGACTCAATTGATCAACAAACCGCAGGAAGGTGAGACCGGATTTAATAGAAATGCTTCACGAGCGATACAAGCGGTGAAATTCAGTAATGACGGAAAGTACCTTGCATATGGTAGTGAAGATGGCAGGTTAGTGATCTGGGACATGGAAAATAATGAGCAGGTGCAGCCAACGCTCACCGGATTCAGAGCTCCGATCACTGATATCGAGTTCAGCCCCGATGACCGATTGATTCTGGGTACTTCCAGAAACAGCCAGGTGAGGGTTTGGGATATGAAGAATTTATTCGATTTACCAATTGTATTAGAGGATTATCGTGGGCTTGGACAGCAGGGCTGGGTAAATGATGCAGACTTTAGCCCGGATGGAAAATACTTTGTGACCGCAGCTGGAGATGGAAACATAAGAAAATACCCTACAACAGCTCATGCCATGGCCGAAGAGATTTGTTCACACATTACCATCGGAAATATGTCGGATAATGAATGGAGACAGTACGTTGGGGAGGGAATAGACTATGTAGAAACCTGTGAAGGATTACCAAAACGAGGATCGGAATTGTAAGATAGATTTATGAAGAAACACCTAATCGCTATTTCTTTATCGCTTTGTGTTTATTGTGGGCTTGCTCAGTCGTCGACGCAATGTTCACGATCCCTGGCTCAGGCTGAGCTGGCTTTTGAACAAGGGCGACTTTCCGATATAATCAACACGTATAGTTCTTCTACCAGTGGCTTTACACGCTGTTTGCAAAATGGCGTTTTCTCCATTGATGAAGAAATCAGGGCGTATAAGTTGCTGACCAAAGCTTACCTGTTTCAGGACGATGAGGCGAAGGCAGAGGAAATGTTTATTGAACTATTGAAAGTGGATAAGGAACACCAATTGTCCCCGGAGGATCCTGCTGAGCTATACTTATTAAAAGATAAATTTAAAACCGAACCAATTTTGCGTATTGCGGTAAGGGGAGGGGCCAATAAATCTTTGCCTGCAATCATGCAAGATTTCAATACTTTCCAGACAGGAAGTAAGCGATACAATGAAAAAGGAAATGATACCGGCTTGGGAATTGGGTTCTGGGCTGAAGTCCTTGCAGAGCGGCATCTTGGAAAAGGAATAGAGGTGGGATCAGGAATGCAGTACCGAATCACTTCTTATGAGATAGAAGGAGAAATGATTGAGGGTAACCTGAACTATGTAGCAAAGAACACCAGCAATATGCTTCGCTTTCCATTGATGATTCGATACAGTTTGAACTATGACAAAAAAGACGAAAATGGGAACCGTATCAGGATGTTACCTTATGTCTTCATTGGAGGTTCTTTTGATTGGATGTTAAAAGCAAAATATGTCGATACCCGGAGAACCGGTGGAACCGCGTATACGCTTCCAGATGGTAGTGAAGATTTGAAACAATTTAACCAGGTAGCAAATACCAACGTGTCAATCATGGCAGGTTTAGGAGCCAGGTTTAGAGTTGGACGTTCAGAGGTTGATTTCTTTTCCCTTGAACTGCGCTATGATAACGCACTTTTCAATTACATAAATCCTGACAACCGCTGGGCAAATGAAGATGTGAATTTTGGTATTGGTCATGTAGAAGATGATTTGACATTGAATACAATATCCTTCTCTGTAGGATATACCCGTTCGCTTTACATACCAAGAAAACGTAAGGAGTACCGCTAGTTTATGAGATATATTATACACATAATGATTGTGTCTTTGCTGGTATTTTCATGCCAGATTGAAGATGATAATGCCCCGAAACCAGATGAGGCTTTTATTAAATATTACGGTGAGCTCACCTCTTATGAAGCAAGTGACATTGAAGTTATTTACGATGCGACAGGTGAAGTGGCGGAGGGATTAATCGTGTTTGGAACAAAGGTTACGGAAGCAGGAGATAAAGATTACTTTGTACTGCAAACGGATTTAGAGGGAAATCTGGTTGACTCCACCTCATATGGATTTATTAACCAGACAGATCGGGACTTTACTGGCGATGGAAACCCGGATGACTTTAGAGGAGATGAGACAGCCGGTCAAATCGAGTTAATCCCAGGAGGAGGGTACATCACGATAGGTACGTCCTCAATTTCAGAAAATGCACTGGATATTTCTGATTTCCGAATTTTAACGTTGGCCTTCCTTGATGCTGATCTGAATTTGGTCAGTGACACACTTCTGACACTCGTTTCACAGGAGGATAATACTGAACTGGATTTAGAAGGGAATGATGTGATATTGCTATCAGATGGTTCCATTCTTATGGTAGGCGCCAAGGAGTTTGATCGGGGCGGAGGAGTGAGCGATTTCGATAATTATTTTTTCAAATTCAGCTTTACGGATGGGGTAATATTTAATCAAACCCAAGGAGTTGCTGGAGAAAATGAGAATGATGTAATTGTAAGGGCTTTTGAGAAATCTTCTGGGAATATCGTTATGCTTGGATATAGCAATACACCGAGTCAGCTTGGCGAAAATGGAGGAGTTAACGGCACCAATGCCTATTTTCTGGAGATAGATCCAAATGGTACCCCGGTGAATTTTGCGGCATACGGACTTGATGATCCGGCCGACGGCAGGATATACAATGAACAGGTAAATGATGCGATTAAAACTTCGTTTGGTTATTCATTAGTGGGAACATCAAATACCTCCAATGATGAACAATTTGGGTTTATCATGAACCTCAGCAATAATGGTGTTTTCCTTAGCGCCAATAGTCACGACAGCTCAACCTACAATACGGAGAATAATACGTTGCAGACGCTCGGGAATGGGGTCGTGCAAGCCTCCGATAACAGTTTGATTCTCTTGGGACAATATCTGAACTTTACCACAAACAACCTTGCACGAGGAGGAGAAGGGATGTATGTCAAGTTTGATCAGGCTGCTAATCCTGTTGCCGGAGAAGAGACATTCTTCGGTTTATCTGATGGGAATGACGAGGTGGTGGATGCTGTAGTGCTGCCAGACGGAAAGATCGTGGCTGTGGCCAATGTAGATTTTGGGGGTGGGGTGAAATTGATCTCAATCGTTAAACTTAATGATGATGGGTCATTGAATTAGTATTCTTTGAAAAATTCAATTTTAACACTGATTTATCTCATCTCTAAATTATGAGGCTATATCGAAAAATTGATGTAGTGCTTTGAAATAAAATAACCATTAATAAACTTCACTGATAGTTAGTTTTGGAGTAAAGTATGCCCACACTACTATCACCTTGTTTTGCGTCTAAATAACTGATCATGAGAAAGCTCTCTTTCATTGCTACGATTTTTTCTCTGCTTTTTGTTTCAATAGCGTCATATGCTCAAACAGTTACCTCAATAACGAAAGCAGATAGCGACCCGACGAATGCAACCACTGTTAATTTTACGGTGGTATTCCAGTCCGCAACAACTGGTGTGGTTACAGGGAATTTCGTGCAAGACTTTATTGGTCCTACAGGTACAATAGGCACACCAACTACTTCAGATAATATAACCTGGAATGTACCAGTTTCTACTGTTTCTGGAAATGGGACATTGAGTATTGATTTCATAACAGGTACTGAAACCCCAACAACTGCTCCATATACGACAGGAGAAGCCTATACTATTGATAATACCGCCCCCGATGTTACCATCGATCAGGGATCGGGTCAGTTAGATCCTACCAATAGCGCATCCATCGTATTTGATGTTGTGTTCAATGAGCCGGTAACAGGATTTGCGGATGATACGAATGTAGATTTTAGTTCGAGTACCGCGACAGGAACTTTATCTGGGGCAGTAACAGAGGTTGCTCCATTAGATGGAACGACATACACCCTGACAGTGACTGGTATGACAGGAGATGGAGATGTGATTGCGTCATTAAATGCAGGAGCTGGAACAGACCTTGCAGGCAATACAAGCAACGCGAGTTCTAGCTCTGATAATTCAGTAAGCTATGATGGAACATCGCCTGATGTCACCATCGATCAGGGATCAGGTCAGTCAGATCCAACTAGCACAGCATCAGTCGTATTTGATGTTGTGTTCAATGAGCCGGTAACCGGATTTACGGATGATACGAATGTAGATTTCAGTTCGAGCACTACGACAGGAACTTTATCTGGGGCAGTAACAGAGGTTGCACCATTAGATGGAACAACATATACTCTTACGGTAACAGGAATGACTGGAGACGGAGATGTGATTGTATCATTAAATGCAGGAGCCGGAACAGATGCCGTTGGTAATACTAGTAATGGGAGTTCGAGCACGGACAATTCGGTAACTTATGATACGACTTCACCCGATGTTACTATCGATCAGGGTTCGGGTCAGTCGGATCCAACCAATAGTGCCTCCATCGTATTTGATGTTGTATTTAATGAGACGGTAACAGGTTTTACGGATGATACGAATGTAGACTTCAGTTCAAGTACAACTACAGGAACTTTATCTGGAGCAGTGACTGAAGTAGCTCCGTTTGATGGAACAACATATACACTTACAGTTACGGGTATGACAGGAGATGGTGATGTGATTGCGTCATTAAATGCAGGAGCTGGAACAGACCTTGCTGGTAATACCAGTAATGCAAGTTCAAGCACAGACAATTCGGTAACTTATGATATAACATTGCCAGATGTTACCATCGATCAGGGATCAGGTCAGTTAGATCCTACCAATAGCGCATCCATCGTATTTGATGTTGTGTTCAATGAGCCGGTAACAGGATTTGCGGATGATACGAATGTAGATTTTAGTTCGAGTACCGCGACAGGAACTTTATCTGGGGCAGTAACAGAGGTTGCTCCATTAGATGGAACGACATACACCCTGACAGTGACTGGTATGACAGGAGATGGAGATGTGATTGCGTCATTAAATGCAGGAGCTGGAACAGACCTTGCAGGCAATACAAGCAACGCGAGTTCTAGCTCTGATAATTCAGTAAGCTATGATGGAACATCGCCTGATGTCACCATCGATCAGGGATCAGGTCAGTCAGATCCAACTAGCACAGCATCAGTCGTATTTGATGTTGTGTTCAATGAGCCGGTAACCGGATTTACGGATGATACGAATGTAGATTTCAGTTCGAGCACTACGACAGGAACTTTATCTGGGGCAGTAACAGAGGTTGCACCATTAGATGGAACAACATATACTCTTACGGTAACAGGAATGACTGGAGACGGAGATGTGATTGTATCATTAAATGCAGGAGCCGGAACAGATGCCGTTGGTAATACTAGTAATGGGAGTTCGAGCACGGACAATTCGGTAACTTATGATACGACTTCACCCGATGTTACTATCGATCAGGGTTCGGGTCAGTCGGATCCAACCAATAGTGCCTCCATCGTATTTGATGTTGTATTTAATGAGACGGTAACAGGTTTTACGGATGATACGAATGTAGACTTCAGTTCAAGTACAACTACAGGAACTTTATCTGGAGCAGTGACTGAAGTAGCTCCGTTTGATGGAACAACATATACACTTACAGTTACGGGTATGACAGGAGATGGTGATGTGATTGCGTCATTAAATGCAGGAGCTGGAACAGACCTTGCTGGTAATACCAGTAATGCGAGTACTAGCTCAGATAATTCGGTAAGATTTGATAATACATTGCCAACCTTCGTTGATGCCACATATTATGATACCAACCAAGATGGCTCTGTTGATGAAATCTTACTAGAGTTTTCAGAAGACATTGATGAAGCAAGTGTAAGCGACACTGATTTTAATATTGGGTCAGCAGGTTATGGAGTCGTTTCATTTGGTGTGGTTGCAACTCCGGCTAATAACGGTGTTGACCTTAATGATACCGATAATTTTATTACACTTGGAGTAAATACAGGAACCACCGCTGATCAAACAATAGAATATACACAAGGAGGGCTAACGGATGAGGCAGGCAATTTGGCTGCTACTGATCTGGCAATCTCAACAATCGATTTGGCAGTTCCGGTTCTAACAGATGTCCAAATAGAGGACACGGATGATGATGCTCTGATTGACAGGGTGGTGTATGTTTTCTCCGAGGTAATTTCTGATGCAGATGATACAGATACTTATGTTGTTGCTGAGGTAGGATCGATAACACTACCGGATGGCCAGGCCGCTTCATTCCTTGATGGAGACATTAGTTTGTCTGATGACGGTACGTATGGCTATGTAACAATCAATAATATTTCAGGCCAACTCACTGCCAACACGGCAATTGGAAGTTTAAATGTAACTGGGGTTAATGGGGCTTGGGATGATGACCAGGGACAAACTTCCATTGGAGATGCTTCAGAAAATTACATTGATGCTGCCTCGCCTGTGATTCTTAGCACGACCATCACATCAAATGCCTATGCAGATATCAATTTTAGTGAAGGCGTTTATGGTAATGCAGCAGCAACCTTACCTGTGGATGATACAGATTTCACGATTGATATTGATGGAACGGTTACAGGTGAAGCAATAGTTTCGGCAAAGAACACAACAGCAGTTGAATCTGATGATGTAGTGAATGTTCTGGTAGGTGGGGAATCAACAGTACGTGTGTTTTTTAGTTTTAATCAACCAAATGCTGGTGGAGAATCGGTAACATTTGATACAGATGGATCGCTCTATGATGATTTGAATAACACTGCAGCGGTAACTCAATTTCCTCCGGACAATCAAGATGTTTTGGTTGCACCAGATATTCCGGATCTTACCATCGCAAGGTGGCTGGATGAGGATGGAGATGGCGATATAGATGCAGTTGAGTACACATTTAACATTGACTGGGATATCGATGAAGGTGGTAGTAATGATTCCAACGATCCGCTGGATTGTTTTGAAATTCGGAACAATGGTGTTTTAGTCACACAAGATAACTTCGATTATGATAGTGAAACAACCAATGGATTTTACGCCGCGGGTGCTTTTGCTAAAATCTATTTTGACGGGGATCAGCAACCGGGCACTAGCATTGAAAATCTAACACTTGAATATGTTACTGGTGTAGATGATAGAATTGAGTCACAGTCTACTGAAGATGATGCCATTCCTGGTGATACGCCGGAAACCTATCTGGATGGTGCTGCCCCACTTTTCAGTGGATTCACAGCAACAATACTCGATACCGATACTGATGGAAATGTCGATCAAATTCAAGTTGACACAGAAGATCATATTGATGATTCAGCAATTAACCCAGCAGAGTTTACCTACAATGGAGTAGCTGCTGTAGGTGTCGCGAATGTTGATAATACTGACAAATCATTCTATTTAGTAGTAAATGGCAATGGAACAGCTGTAGAGGGTGATTTTGTTTATACCGTAGGAACCCTAGTTGATACTGCTGCTAATGCCAGTGATGGTGGTACTATTTTGGCTGCCTCTATCACCGATGGAGCTGGGCCTGTTGTTCTAGATGCTTTAACTGCCGATAATGATCTTAATGGACAAATAGATGAAATCACTGTAACCTTTTCAGAAGCATTTGATGATTTAGGTATTGATGATTCAGACTTTTCACTATCGGGTGGATATACTATTCCTGCAGCAGGATTTTCAGTATCATCCCCAGATGTGATACTTACAGTGAATGAAAGTGGTTCGTCGGATACATACATCACACCTGATGTTACTGTTGCTGCTGACATTCTTGAAGATCAAAGTGCTCCAGATGGTGCTAATAATCCTGCTCAGACCTTCACCAGCACATCTGATGGAGCTGCGCCGTACGTCACCGTTGATATAATTGGAACTACATCTGATGCTACACCAGATCTTTCAGGAACCGTAGATGACCCAACAGCAACTGTTCTTGTTAATGTAGGGTCAAACGTGGAGACTGCAGTTAATAATGGGGCTGGTGTATGGACTCTGGCCGGTAGCGAACTAAATAATCCACTTAGCCTAGGAGTTCATCAGGTAGTGTTGACCGCCTTCGACTTCTCTACTAATATTGGAACGGATACTCAAATTGATGAAGTAGAGATTATAGGAGGAGTGGTTATTACGGGCCCTAGTGTGGTAGATATTTGTATTGGCTCAGAGACCACTTTATCAACAATAACTCTAGATGAGACAAACAATACAGATTTTAGTACTTCTGGTTCATTCATTCTGAATCTACCGGCGGGATTTGTTTATAATACGGGGGCTTCATTATCCATTCAAAACACAAATGCATCTGGAAATGTAACCATCGGGACTGTCGAGTATATTGGTAGTTCTTCATTGAGCATTGACCTAATTAATGATGGTAATGATGACGAAGATGATGTCATTACAATAGATGGATTGATTGTTCAGGCGACAGGTTCCACACCAAGGAGCAATTCTCTAATATCCATTGGTGGTGATGTAGGTTATTTAACAGGTCAAACAAGTATTGGGGATTTAAGTAGCCAGGCGATTGAGCCAACATTGGCTAATGTTCAGGAGACTAGCGGAGGAACTTTTGTGACTGAATGGATTCAGAAATATACAGCTACTACTGTTATTCCGCATGGAGCTATTACGTTGGTAGGAGGAAATGGTACGTTTGATGATAGTGAATCAGTTTCTTTTTCAGGTGGGGCTACTGGTATTATCGTTCCTGGTACATCAACTGGTTCACAAATCGAGATTTATCTGACTTCAGGAACCACAGTGACGAACGGAGAAACTGTGACGGGAGCTGGTGGAGACAATGCGGTTGTTAATGCTGCACCAAGTGCAGGGTCTGGATATCTTCAACCGTTTGGTTTTACTGCTTCCACTACTGGAACTCCAGAATGGAGAAATGCAGAAAATGATGCAGTGCTTTCCACTAACGGAACGGTAACAAATACTGATTTAGGGATGACAGGTTCAGGCATGTATTCAATAGATGTTTATGATTTTAATGCAGGTTGTTATAATATTCCACTTAGACTAAAAGTATTGATTTATGATGATCTGGATACAGAGATATTTGCATCCAATACTTTTGAAGATCGATCCTTTATTTCAACAAATGAAGTAGAAACCATATACCTAAGTCAGCCTGCAGGAACAAGTGCAACAGTTAGTGGAGCCGGAATCACTGTTACTAACCCATCTGCAACCGAATTGATCATCACTTTTGATCCTTCAGTCGTAGCATCTGAAACCATACATCCAATCACTTATACTATTGAAAATGATATAACAGGAGATCAGTTTGTCGAAGTTGTGAATTTTGAGGTGTCTGATCCTTCACAATCATATGTAGGAGTAACACTTCCTGATGACGTTTACGGAGTAGATGATTTACCAATTTCATTTACTATGGAACAGACAGATTGGGATGTTGGTCAGAATCTATCTTATCATCAATATTTGAGTAGGACCAATGGTTCTTCATCTGGAAACTGGTATCATTTCAGTGCGGATTATCCGAATCACCCAACAGGACCTTTTACATTTAAATTTGATCCAAGAAGTGTAAACTCTGGAGACCCCTTTACTACCTGGAACCAGTTTAGTGCATCTCAGTATGCGAATGGTTATGATGACATCCCTAAAGGTTCCGCACGGGCATTTATGGTTAGAACTTCATTAACTAATCCTTCGGTTCTAATTGATCAAAATCTGTTTGTCTACGGAGAACCACTTATATCGCTAAATAATATAACATCATCTTATTGCTATGATGATGCGAGCTTTGACCTGACAAGGGAAGCCACATATGCAACAGGTTTCTCTGGCAATACAGATATTCCTAATTCAATATTTACGCCTATTATTGATAGCGATGATTTGACGATAACCACAGGATACTATCTATATAAGAAAGTGAATACGATTGCAACTGCAAGTGGTAGTGGCTATGCTGCGAATGCCAATTTCATTGAAAACCCAGTGTTGACCAATAATACAACTTATTTCATTGACATATTTGATGCGTCTGGAGATGGAATACGGTTTATTGATGCAATCAATCGATATTTTACAGTGACTGACGCATCAGGAGATACCGTGGTGCATATTGGTAATCAGGCATTTCGTGAAGAAAACATACTCTTTACTACAGGAGCAGGAGCAGGAGAGTTTGATCTCCCGCTAACTATTAATCTATATACGGATAATGCTGCAAATGAAATATCATGGGAAATATGGGAATATACCTTACATGAAGACTTCACAGGAGGAGATGCGAATGGAACAGGAATGACGCTTCAAAATGACTTTGATCCATCAGATCCTGATCAGGATGGTACCGGCACGGTTGCTGATGGCGAAGATGGGGATTATAGAATATTGTATTATTCTGAGGCATTAACTCCTGCGATGCTATCAGGTAAGGCTGTTTTCGATGTAACTATTTTTCCATCGCCGGGTGAACCATTTTTAAATGCTTCTCATAATCTTAGTTGGAATGGGGCTCCATGGATTGATACTACTGACCCTGCAAATGGTTTTGATAGTTACGTCATGGAGTTTTGCTCACCGTCCGAGGTATCTTTTATAGTTGGTGAAAACTCATCAATCACCTATAACTGGTATGCCAATGATCAGACTACTCTTTTGCAAGGCAACCAATGGTTTATTTCTGGAGGTGTGGCGTTTGATGATCCTTCCACAGGAGGAGTTACCGAAGTTCCTACAGCAGGAACAGAGACAGTCTTCTATTTTGCAACTTTAGAAAATGGTTGTGAGTCTGCCTTGAAGAAGATCACGGTTTACATCTATGAGGATACAGATACACCACAACCTACAGCTGCCTCACTAGCTGCAAATGGTGAATTATTTGATACAAACCATTACATATATGATTATTGTGATGATTATGATAACACTAATATTCCCATAATTCTTGAAACTGCGGACGAAAGTCCTTCCAATCCAGGCTCAAGAAATCCATCAGCATATTTTAATTTATATAGTGAGGATGCGGTTTTGCAAACTACAAATTTTAGTGGCACGAATTTAACATCTGCAGTACTGGGTATACCTTCTACAGGTAATGTAGATACCACTATTTTTGTGACCCAGGTCTGGAATGACCAGACGCCTGGAGCAACAGGGACTGTAACAGAACCTTTTGAAGGGTGTGAGAGTGATCTAGTAAGGTTCGATATCAATGTCACTGTGACTCCTAGCCAACCATTGGCAGGTGATTTCGTCGGGATAAATGCAACCATTGTTCATATTTGTCAAAATGATGCAGTAAGCAACATTACCACTTCAGATGCTATAAATCCGGATGTGGATCAGTTTGTCTGGTACGATAATGATGGTGGTGGAGGAGTAGGGGCAGAAATGATTCGCAAAATCAATGGAGGCTCAATCACGCAAGCTCAAATCGTGGCAAATTCTTCATTTGATCCGGCTGTCGTTGGACAGTATAGTTTCTTTGTAACCAAGATCAGTGGACTGAACGAGGATACCAGCTTTTCCGGATGCGAAACAACAGCAACAGAATTTATAATAGAAGTTCATCCTATTGACGATGCAGACTTCCCAGTCATTGGCTCGACGGATTACACTGATATTGGTGATGGGGAATATGATCTAGATACTGATGCAGATCACTTATTTCCTGTATGTATTACTGAGTTAGATCCTTCCGCAACCCTTGATGCTACATCAGCTTATGGAGGAACAAAAGAGTTTGTGTGGTATCAGAGTAACTCGACCTTCGCATCTCAAGTAGAATTACTAACGGCTACAAGTCCGACATTTGATCAATTAGGTATGGGTTTGGGTGATATCACAGGTGCTCAATCAAAGTATTTTATTGTTACTCAAAGGTTAGATCCGGATGATTTTTCAGCTGGACAAGGTTGTGAATCAGGACTTGCCACAACATATCTTGAAGTGAGATTCTCTGACCTAAGTGCACTAACAATGGATGTTAATAATGGAACATCCCCAGACTGGTGCTATGATGATGCCAATCCAACATTTGATTTACTCGTCGGTGGTACTTCAGTGAGTACTTTACCTCATCCTATGGGTGGTAATCAAGATCCAAATCTTCAGGTAAGCTATGCTGTTTTATTAAATAATAGTGTTTTGTCAGATACGCTTGATTTAGATCCAACTGCAGGTGAGAACCTTGTTTTTGGTAGCGGTAATATTACTACTGATTTCTTGAATTGGCACATTGCAAAAAGTGGTAATAGTCTTGATGGGAGTGGAAATATTGTGGGAGGAGCGAGCAGCGTACATTATATATTAATGCAATATACTGACCCAGCAACTAACTGTGTTGGGAATGAAATATTTACACTTACAGTGCATCCTGATCCCCCAACCTCGTTTACGTTAAATGGATTAGACCAAGATCAGCTTGAATTTGCATATAATGATCCAACTATTGATTTGGAAGGATTTAACTTCGAAACAGGTTTAGGACTTAGTGAGAATACAGGTAGTTTTCTAATAGACACAGACGGTCTGGGAGTTACAAATAGTAATAAGACACAATTTGATCCATCATCGGCACATGACTTTGTGCATCCTGTTCCTAATCCAGAATATGCGGGTCAAAGTTCTCACCAAATAACCTTCCAGTATACCAATGAATATGGGTGCCTTAGAGATACTGTAAGAACGGTATATGTTAATCCATTGCCAGAAATTTTGGATAATGAAATAAAAACCGCAAATACATGTGCAGATAATGATGTGGAATTATTTGTTGATGTTGTTCCAAACGAACACGGTGAGGGTGTTGAGGTGTACGATATTGTATGGGAGGTGAATGGAAGTGTAGTTCAATCATTAACTGCTGGCACTCCAGATGCTGAAATACTATTGTTTGATCTAGGCCCTTTAGGTGGCCAGGCTAACTTCAGTGTTTATTTGACATATAATACTGGTGTTGGTATTTACAATACAGCTGCTGAATCATCAGTTGAAGGACAATCAATAGTGGTGGGGGAGGCGCCTACACCTTCAATAACATGGGTGGGAACCACTACTAATAATCCTTCAGGTACGGATTTCAGGATTACTGAGGATAATAGCGGACTTCCAGATACAGACGTTAATTATATAGAGTTCTTCATAAATGGTATCTCTCAATATTCTAATGACGAATCCGTTACACCAATCACTTTTCCTTTAGATATCAATCATGGCCCAGGTACTGGGTATCAATTTACTTCTGCGGGTACTTATCCCGTGAGAGTTATAATGGAGACCACTGCCGGATGTACGGTCGATTTCAGCAGAAATATTGAAATAATCGATAACCTTCCAGGAATTACTTCATATACTGAAGATTTTGAATCTGGTGATGGGGGATGGAGTATTGAAACACTCTCATTAGATGGTAAATCAAATACATTAACAACTTCTTGGGAGATTGGCACAAATGTCCCTGATTCTGCATCAGGAACTACTTATGATGGTACAAATGCAGTGTATACGAATGGGTACCAATCATCCGAAGTTTCCTTTGTGTATTCACCCTCATTTGACTTAACTGCTTTTTCTGCTCCTACTATCAGTTTCTTGCGATATGAAGACTTTGAAACATTCCGGGATGGGGTTGTTTTCCAGATGTCAGTCGACGATGGCAGGACATGGGTGAATGTTGGTGGGTTCGACGATGCTCAGCCCGAAGGTTTAAAATCTACCCCTAACTGGTATAATAGAGAGGCAATCACAAGTGCTCCTGGCACAGTTTCTCCAGGATCACAATCTGTGGCAAATAATGCACAAGGTATTGGCTGGGCGGAGAATAGTGACTGG
The DNA here is from genome assembly GCF_965247405.1 of Ekhidna sp. GTDB lineage: Bacteria > Bacteroidota > Bacteroidia > Cytophagales > Cyclobacteriaceae > Ekhidna. Next base: position 211,240 of record NZ_OZ252014.1, on the reverse strand, counting down.
AAAGAAGCGATCGCTCCTTTAGCAATACCAGCAGGTCAGGAGCAATATGTGAGGTTCCGCTTTGCATTGGCTGCTCAGGCTACACCAAAGACAACTAATGGATTTGCATTTGACCTTGTTCAAATTTATGATCGTGAACAAATAGTATTGGTTGAGCAATTTTCTTCAACGCTTAGTCAGGATAGTTATGACATCAATGGTTTGATCGATGCTGCCCCAATATTTAATGGCAATGATATCTTGAGAATTAACTATTTCACCGACTTTGCAAATAGCGGTGATTTTAAAGATGCATTGAATCAGAGAAATACGTCTGCACCTGGAGCCAGAAGCTCATACTATGGAATTGAAGATATTCCAAGTATTTCGATTTCTGGAGATGCTCAGTTGATAAGTAATGCCTCTCAGCTGTCAGGAAGTATTGCAGCTCAGCTGACAAATGCTAAGCTTGTTAATCCAGGTTTTGATATTAGCATCAATGCTTCCATTGACGCAGAAAACGTCTTAACGGTAGGAGCAGATTTCACAGCCATATCAGAGTTTCCAAGAGCAGATACCAAACTTGGATTGTTCCTGGCAATTCTAGAGCCTGAAATTTTGGTGGATAATACCATGGGTCCAATAGGTTTGTATCAGGTAGGTGATGCTATTACCAACGTGTTACGCAAAATGTTGCCAAGTGCTGCTGGTCAGTTTGAACAAGGTGCAGTAGCAATAAATGATGTGTTGACGATTGAAAATATGACCTGGCCTGTTTCTAATATGTATGTCATGGATACGCTGACCGTGGTTGCGTATGTTCAGGATTTAAGCTCTAAACAGGTATTGCAGTCTGCAGTCCTTGGTTTAAGTAATCCGAATAGTGAACTAGCATTAGGTCTGAATGAATTGTCGGATTTCTCTCTTTATCCAAACCCGGCCGATAAAGAAGTGACGGTAGAGTTTGCGGATGTACTTAGAGAGAAAACTGAATGGGTGATCTTTGATCAGGCTGGAAGGGAAGTATTGAAAGGAGAGCTGGATAAGGGAATAAAAACGATGACGGTTCAGACGAGTGAGATGCCGTCAGGATTGTACTTCATCCATCTGTTTGCGGAAGATCGTAAGAGACAATCCAAACGAATCATGGTGATTCACTAGGAGAGTGCACGATAAAAATAAAGCCCCTAATGAATGTTCATCAGGGGCTTTTTTATGATTCTTTGCCAGACTTGTTCCGGAATCTTCCAACATGACTAGTGAGTCATCCGACTACTTAGAGTGAGGTGTGACTACTTTAAGGTGGATATAGCAATTAGATTCTTCGCTGCACTCAGAATGACACTCAAGAATGTCATACCACGATATTCACAATCTTCTTCGGTACTACGATCACTTTGCGTGGATCTTTACCATCCATCCATTTCTGAATGGTCTCATTTGCCAGGGCACCAGCTTCAATTTCTTCCTTGCTTGCCTCAGCAGAGAAACTGATCTTCGCGCGCATTTTACCATTGACAGAAACAGGGTATTCGATGGAATCTTCGACCAGATGTTTCTCTTCAAATGCAGGATAAACAGCGTCAACTACAGAAGTATCATAACCAAGCAAATGCCAAAGCTCTTCTGCAATGTGCGGAGCAAAAGGAGAGAGGACGATGGTCATTGGCTCCAGGATCGCTCGCTTGTTACATTTCAAGGCTGAAATCTCATTGACTGCAATCATGAATGTGCTGACTGAAGTGTTTAATGAAAGACGCTCTGCATCTTCAGAGACTTTTTTGATCGTTCCATGAAGTACCTTGAGTTCATCTTTGGTTGGCTCTGCATCAGATACTTTGAATGTATCTCCTTCATGGAAAAGTGACCAGAACTTTCTCAGGAACTTGTAAACACCCTCAATGCCATTTGTATTCCAGGGCTTACTTTGCTCAATAGGCCCTAAGAACATTTCATACATTCTTAGCGTATCCGCACCATACTTTTCTACCAGCTCATCCGGATTCACCACATTGAATTTGGACTTGGACATTTTCTCTACTTCCTGTATGGTCTTAAACGAATCCTCTGTTGAAATCACTTGGTTAAACTTTCCTTTGTGCCAGTAACCTCCCTTGGTTATAAAAACAGAGTCTGTAAATTCATTCCACTGACTTTTAAAAGACTCTATATCAAGAATATTACTACTATCAACCCATTCAATAGATACATTTTGGGAATACAGGTTTGGATAATACTGTTCAAGATCTTCAATATCAGAACTGATAAATATATCGTAAGGCTCATCTCCTAATGGAATTGCTCCTGATTCAATTGGGGCAGGAAATAGAATTCCATTATGTTTTCCAGCAACTTTTAAAATCTTCGAGCTTACTCCCTGAATCATACCCTGATTCACTAGCTTCTTCGCATATTCATCCACCTCGATGATGCCCATGTCGTACAGAAACTTGTTCCAGAAGCGGGAGTAGAGGAGGTGACCGGTGGCATGCTCGCTACCTCCAAGGTAGAAGTCTACATCCTGCCAGTACTGCATGGCTTCCTTGCTGCAAAACTCTTTGTCGTTATCCGGATCCATGTATCGAAAGAAGTACCAACTACTACCAGCCCAACCAGGCATGGTGGATAGCTCGTACGGATGACCGTTGTGGTTCCAGTCGTTGGCTCTACCCAAAGGGGGATCACCATCTTCTGTTGGCAAGTATTCATCTACCTGAGGAAGATCCAGAGGCAATTCCTCGTCCGGAACTAATCTTGGAATGCCATCTTCATAGTATACCGGGATGGGTTCCCCCCAGTAGCGCTGACGTCCGAAAATGGCGTCTCTTAGCTTGTAGTTTACTTTTCTAACGCCAATGCCCCGTTTTTCCACTTCCTGAATGCCTCGTTCCATCGCTTCCTCAGTAGAAAGACCATTTAGAAAATCAGAATTAATGATTTTTCCTTCCTTGGTCGAGTCTGCCTCCGTTTCGGTTAGCTTTTGGGCATCATTGATAATAGGTTTTGGCAGATCAAACTTTTTTGCAAAATCAAAGTCTCGTTGATCCCCGCTGGGTACAGCCATCACCGCACCGGTACCATATCCGGCTAACACATAATCAGCGATATAGACTGGAATCTTGTCGCCGGAAAATGGGTGAACCGCATAGCTCCCGGTAAACACACCGGATACATGCTTGGTATCGCTCATTCGCTCACGCTCTGATCGATTTTTTGCTGCCTCTACATATTTTTCAACCTCGTTCCGTTGATCAGTTGTTGTCAGTTTAAGCGCTAATTCACTTTCTGGAGCGAGCACCATAAACGACACCCCAAAAATGGTATCAATTCGTGTAGTAAACACCCTGATTTTTTCTTCAGAATCTTCAATGTCAAAGTCAATTTCTGCTCCATAGGATTTACCAATCCAGTTTCGCTGCATCTCCTTAATCGGTTCCGGCCAATCGATTTTATCCAGTCCGGAAAGTAGACGGTCCGCATAAGCTGTGATCCGCATACTCCATTGAGGCATTTTTTTCTTCACAACCGGATGGCCGCCACGTTCAGAGAACCCATCTTTCACCTCGTCATTAGAAAGGACAGTTCCAAGTGCAGGGCACCAGTTTACGGTAGTCTCTGCCTGATAGGTAAGCCGATACTTCAATAAGAAAAGCTGTTGTTCTTTCTCAGAGTAGCCATTCCACTCATCAGCTGAAATAATCGGTGTGTCTGCATCGCATGCTGCATCAACGTTCTGGTTTCCTTCTTTTTCCAGAATTTCAATCAAGTCATCGATGTGTCTCGCTTTATCTTGCTTGTTGTCGTACCAGCTTTTGTAAATGAGCTTAAAAATCCACTGTGTCCATTTGTAAAACTTAGGGTCACTGGTACGTACTTCTCTTGACCAGTCGTATGAGAAGCCTAATGCCTTTAGCTGTTCTTTATAGCGTTTGATGTTTTGCTCTGTCGTTAAAGCAGGGTGTTGACCCGTTTGAATGGCATACTGCTCAGCTGGAAGACCAAAACTGTCAAAACCCATCGGGTGGAGTACATTGAAGCCATTCAACCGCTTAAATCGTGCGACGATATCGGAGGCGATGTATCCCAGTGGATGACCAACATGAAGCCCAGCTCCGGAAGGATAGGGAAACATGTCCATGATGTAATATTTGGGTTTATCAGATTGATTGGAAACCTCATATACTTTCTGGTCACGCCAATATGCCTGCCACTTCTTTTCTATCTCTTGAAAGTTGTACTCCGCCATTCGAATCAATTTTTTAAAGCTGGCAAAGGTAAAAGATGCAAATAAGAAATGAGCATAAATATCAAGGACGAATAAATACCTTGTGGTGCGTGAAACATATTTATGCGAATTTCATGTGTTCTTTAGGGATTTGACTACATACGCATGAAATAGATTTAACATGCGTGCAAATAAGAATTGGATTCCCTTCAAAGAAAACCTGTCATATTGAATGGAATGAAATATCTTCGATTATCGTGAGATTAAACATGAAAACTTTCTAAAAAAATAAAATATTTCTCCTATCGTCGAAAAGACAGGTTTTTTGAAGGTTTTGATTCAAGTTAATTAGCAAACGGTCTAGGTTTATAAATCAAGGAAACCATTGAATCTTTTCCCTGTCCTTACTCCAAACACACTCAATTAAGAAGGAATGAAGCAAATTTTGATTTTAGCACTTGTTTTTGTGATACCCACAGTCACATTCGCTCAGGAAAGTGATACCACCAAAACGGAACCAAAACCACAGCCTACTGATACGATTCCGAACCCACCACAGCAACCGCAAGTCGGGGAGGATGATACGCCAAAGATCATTTATTATCAAAGTACAGAGAGAGATAAGAAGCGGGAACGAAGGCAGGACATAAAGACACTGAGCGGATCGATGAGTCATAGTGGAGGATTTGGAGCGCTCTCTTTTCGAAGTACAAAATTCAGAGATGAATCAATGGTGCTTGGAGGCCTGAGAGGCGGATGGATCATTAACCGAACGCTCGGAATAGGAATAGAGGGACATGGCATTATTCCTACAGCCAAGTTTGACGACATTGAAGCGGGACAGGAGGTGAATATCCTTGGAGGATATGGAGGGATGTTTTTAGAGTTAATTTTCTTCTCCAATGAGGTGGTTCATGTGACTTTTCCTGTTTCAGGTGGAGCAGGTTGGCTGGGATACCAGCGAACCAATGAAGATAACACCATGCCTCAGCCTTTGGATAATGAAGTAGACTCTGACGTCTTCTGGTACGTTGAGCCGGGTGCAAATCTGGAATTTAATATTAGCCGAAACTTTCGGTTAGCGATGGGGGTGAGTAAGCGATTTACGCAAGATCTGGAATTGATCAATACGGAATCTGATGCCTTTGATAAACTCAATTATTTTATCACGTTGAAGATTGGAGGTTTTTAATATTCGTCAGTGACCCGTCCTAAATAAACGTTACAGGTTTAGGATAAAAATAAATCAAGTTTAAAGAGTAGTAGGTATTGACCTGCTACTCTTTTTCATTTTATAGGTTTTAATTTCTATTTCACATTGTTGATGCATCTCTATTGGTGTTTTCATCTGACAAGAGGAATGAGGCCTTATCCTGTTGTATGTATTAATACTTTCCCTGACTAATTGATTCATATCAGTCAGGCTTAATTGATAATCAAGTAAGAACTCGTGCTTGATTATTCCATTGATTCGTTCAGCTACAGCATTAGCATAAGGGTCATAACTTTCGGTCATACTACATTCCAGATTGTTTTGCTTTAAAGCTTGCTGGTATTGGTCGCAGCAATACTGGAAGCCTCTATCTGAGTGGTGGATCAACGGTTGATTAGGATAGTTTCTTTGTTTGACAGCCATTTTCAGAGCTTTCAAAGCCCCTCTTGCTTTCAATGAATCGGAGAGATTGAACCCTACAATCTTCTTTGAATACGCATCGGTTATCAAAGCCAGATACATAGGATAATCCCGATTGCCAACATAAGTGATATCAGACACCCATATTTGTTCGGGTCTGACTGGAGTCATTTCTTCAATGAGATTAGGGTGCTTTCTGAACCAATGATGGGAGTCAGTCGTCACATGATACCCTCTTTTGGGTTCAATAAGCATGTGATTAGCCTTTAAGATGCTGAAGAGCCGATCTCTTCCAACTCCTAACTCCATCAGCTCACCCTTCAAAAGGTGGTACAGTTTTCTGGTACCAACCCTGGGCTGTTTTATGCGTATTTCTTTGATCATCTCAATAACTTTCTGAGCAGTAGCTTGTCTACGTTTTCTTGAATGAATTGCTCGGTAATAAACCTGTCTACTTACCCCAAACAGTCTACAGGTAGCCGTCAGGCTTTCTTCGTATCGTTCTCTGTAGAGGTCGACTGTTCGGGTAAAGAGTTTTTTCGGATAGGAATGGAATATTCCTTCTCTGCCAGTGAAATCATCATATCAAAAATGATTGACTTCTTATCTGCTTGCGCTACCTGATGCTCCAGAAGCTTTTTCTGTTTCTCTAACAGCTTCACTTTTGCTTCCAGCTCCATAACCTTCTGTTCTGGTGTTTTAGGCATGTTGGAGGGTGTTTGATTCTCCCAATCAAAACTACCATACTTTCGCAACCAGTTCATCACTGTTGACCTGGCTTGGATTCCATACTTGCGCTGAGCCGCTTTCGTGGATAGCTCACCTGATTCAATCTCTTTGACTACTTGTAGCTTGAGTGTTAGACTATAGTCTTTCTGAGTCCGCTTTACATATTTCTTCATTACACATTCTTTTGTGTAACGCTATTTCAGGACGAGACACAGCTATAAAATGAAAAAGCCCCTTCCTTACCGGAGGGGCTTTTTACTTGCGATTGGGTTAGGTTTAATCGCGATTTCTTAATGGCGCTAGTTTTTCGTCGTAGGTTAAAGACTTCCAATACTCATAATACTCTTCCTCAGATGAAAGTCTACCGCCAGTATTAGTAGTTACTTTTACATATAGGGTAGGTCGGGAGTAGATGTCTCCATCATAGCTCGAGCTAGCTAAATCAATTCGATACGGAATTCGATCATCTACAATAGTTATCACCATGCCTTTGTTTGCATCTGTATCCACTAACCATTGACTTACTTCAGAACGGCTTAAGAAGAAAGGGATAGTTCCTTCAAACCAAAATCCAGCAGGAAGTCTATACATATCTGAATAAGCATTAGCTCCACCAGTTTCAGTTACCGCTGCACCTGGAGATGACCAGGCAGTAGATCCATCTGAAGTAGTCCAGGTGGCTTTCCCGTCCTCAACTAGTGGTGCATTTTTTGTCAAGGTTTTAATACCGATCCAGTTTTCACTAGCTGGAGGTGTGGCTTTATCATCCAAAACGACTGGTTTCAAATATAGAATAGCTTCTACAACCTGATAAGGATCCTTGACCGTAGACTCTACGATTTCTTTGAGCTTAGGGAAGTAGAGGATAGAATTGGAAGTCATGTTGGCTTCAGAACCTCTATCGACACTCATCGATGTACCATACTCGTTGGTTTCTTCATTTATTGTGACATCAACTACACCACCATAATTAGATAAGCCCTCTGCAAAATAGAATTCATATATTCCATCTGAGTTGCCGTCCTGGCCATTAGTTCCATCATCACCATTGCAGACATATTGAGTGTCATCAACTTCTCCTAAATTTAAAATTCCGTTTCCATTGTCATCTATGCCTGTTCGAATGATCAATCCTCCATTTGTGCACCCGTTAGCAGCTCCACTAAAAGAAGTAATGTCAACTAAGCTATTTTGTCCATTGGAGCCATCCGTTCCATTGCATACATAATAGGTCCCTACCTCTTCGCCGGCATCAATGTTGTTATTTCGATTCATATCGAGCCCAACCTGAATAGCTAAACCGCCATTTGGACAGTTTGTGCCTGGGTTTTCTGTGGCAGTTGAAATTATGGTATTATAACCGTCAGCACCGTCACTTCCGTCAGTACCATTACTGCCATTTAATCCATTACATACTGTATATGTTGTAAGCACTTCATCCCCTCCATCTGCAAGGTCTCCATCATTGTTGTTATCGTAACCAAAAGTAAGAGTAGTTCCTCCATTAGTGCACGAAGCTCCGGCTGGCGCAGAAGTAACGATTACACTTTTTCCATCCATACCGTCAGCTCCATCGCTTCCATTTACACCATTATTCCCGTTGCAGACGTATATGGGACTTCCATACTCCTCTCCGGAATCAAAAACCTGGTTTCCGTTTGCATCCAAACCAAGCTCAATTTTCACACCACCATTTGCACAATTAGCACCACTTGGTTCATTTGTGGTTCGAACAAAGGTGCTCACTCCATCACTTCCATCCGCACCATCACTTCCATTGGTGCCATCCAATCCATTACAAACGTAGTAGGTATAGTCGATCTCATCGTTCTGGAGAACACCATCAGTGGCGACATCATCCATTCCAATATCAATTCTTAACCCGCCATTGGCGCAGTTTGTACCGATAGGTTCAATGGTAGCTTTGGTAATACTAGATATCCCATTTGCACCATCACTTCCATCACTTCCATCTGATCCATTGCTGCCATTCTGACCATTGCAGACGTAATTGTCCGAAACAACTTCGCCTGCTTCAAGCGTGCCATTATTGTTAGAATCCAGTCCAAGTTGAACCCTAATGCCCCCATTTGGACAATTGGCTCCAGGAGATTCGGTGATTACGTTGGATAAAGTGTTAAGGCCATCTGCACCATTCGTTCCGTTTGCTCCATCAGCTCCATTACAGATGTCATACGTTGCATCAACTTCACCTACATCAAGAGATCCACTATCATCATCATCCAAACCAATTTCAATGGTGATTCCTCCATTCGCGCATGAAGTGCTTGGTGTTACTCTGATCAGGCTGGTCAGACCGTTTGATCCTCCAGAACCGCCATCTGCTCCGTCAGTTCCATTGCACACGAAAAAAGAAGTCTGTACTTCTGAATCATCCAATGTAGCATTGCCGTTGGTATCTGCTCCAATTTCGACTAATGTGCCTCCAGCTTTACAATTGGCTCCAGGATTTTCAGGGGAGGTACGAGCGAAAAGCGTAGGACCAGCGCTTCCATCCGTTCCAGCTGAGCCATTGCAGACGAAACTTACAGAAGCGATCTCATCAGCGTCTAATGCGCCGTTTTCATTTGTGTCCTGACCGACAGAAATTTTAACACCTCCGGTCGAGCAATTTTCTCCGGGTGCCTCATTGTCAACCATGACTAATGCATTGAATCCGTTTGTTCCATCTACACCGTCTGTGCCCTCGACTGGCTCTTCAGAACAACTAAAAGCAATAATTAATGAGAAAAGAAAAAGTGTGTGTTTGATTGATTTTAAGGTGATTTTTAACATAGTGGTAGTGGTATGATTTTAAACCATGTGCAATCTAATTAATATGATATTATTTATAAAAAATATAACTATTCTAGCATGTAAATTTATCGAGTTTTGAACACTATTCGTCCATAAGTGAACAGGTAATAAACTATTCTTTCAGTCTAAGTAATTGATAATCATATTATTATGTTTTTTGGCACCTTTTATGGCATTGATGTTAACTGAAAACCTAATTTTGAATCAATGTTTACATCTTTTAAGCTTTTCTTCCGATCAATTAAGCGAAATAAGTTATTTAGCTTCATCAATATCCTTGGGCTAACAGTGGGCTTCTTTTCTTCGATACTCATTTATCTATATGTCCAAAATGAACTGAGTTATGATAATTTTCATGATAAGGGTGACCAAATTTATCGTGTGAACCAAACTTTTATCTGGGGAGAGGATAACCCAAATTTATTTTCCAGTACAGGTCCTGGAGTTGGATATGCAATTGGTGAGGAGATACCGGAGGTCAGGCAAATTGTCCGGGTTCATACGCCTGAATTGAATCCTGTACGGTTTGATTTTGATAGTGAAGAGAAGTTTTTTAACAATGAATACATTTTAGCAGCAGACTCTAATTTTTTTGAAGTATTTAGTTTCCCGCTACTTTATGGAGATGCTGCCACAGTCCTGGATAAACCAAACTCTATTGTTCTCTCTGAGGATATTGCAGTTAAGTATTTTGGTAATGAAAATCCTGTAGGAAAATTGATTGATTTGGGAGGAGGTCCCATCCGGGAAACATATAAAGTGACAGGTGTCGCTAAAAAGATGGATGAAAAGTCATACATCGAGTATGATATGATGATCTCACTTAATAGCATTGATCGTGTTGCCAGGAGCAACTGGAGCTGGATGTGGACTACTTTTGAAACCTTTATTCTGCTAGATGAGCAAGCAAGTCAGGAAGTTGTGCAATCAAAATTGAATCAACTACCTGGAAAACATGCCATCAAAACACTTAAGGTGATGGGTTATACCTATGAAGAATACATCGCAGCAGGAAAAGAATGGAATTTATATCTTCAACCATTTGAGGACATTTACTTGCACTCAAACAATATTTACAATCGATTAAATGATGTCGGAAACATTAAGGTCGTAGGTGCGCTGATTGGATCTGCCATCTTTTTGCTGATATTATCGTGCATTAACTTCATTAACCTAAGCACATCACAGTTTACCAATAAGGCACAAAATGTAGCGGTTAGAAAGATACTTGGAGGTAGTAAGCGAGTGTTTCTTCAGCGATTTTTCGGGGAATCTTTAGCCTATTGCATAGTAGCATGTGCCACTTCACTATTCCTTATTTTAAATCTATTACCTCTTATTAACCAGACCTTGGGAGTAGAGCTAAGTTTATCCGTTTTAGATCAACCATTGATTATACTTTTCATTACCGTGCTAGTATTGGCGGTAAGTGTGGTTGCAGGTTTTTATCCATTTCTGTTCTTCAATTCATTTGGGCCAATATCTGCTTTAAAAGGCGAGCTTCGGTCTGGTAAAAAAGGACTTGGTATTCGTAATGGCATGTTGGTCACACAGTATGTTCTTTCGTTTTTACTTATCATCTGTACCATCACTATTTACAAACAGTTGAATCATGTAATCAATGCTGACTTAGGCTTTTCCAAGAACAACTTGATTGTAGTTGAAAACACTCATTGGACGGGATCTCAAGAAGAATTTGTAGAAGAGCTGGTCAAGCTTGATGGCGTCAAAAATGCTGCGGTTTGTGATGCGCTTCCGTTCTTAATCTATAACGGAGATCAATTCATTCCTGATAAACCTGAAGCCGGCTCATTACCTCTCAACTATGTCCTGGGAGATGATAATTACTTGGATCTTCTTGAAGTGGAAATGGTCGTGGGAAGAAAATTCAATGCTTCATATTCAGATGACAAAAACGGAATTATCATTAACGAAACTGCAGCTAGAACGATAGGCTGGCAAATTGATGAGAACATTTTAAATAAGAAGATTAAAAACTGGAGTGGGGATTACCACATTATTGGAGTGGTCAAAGACTTTAATTTTTTCTCTCTTCATTCCCCAATCGAACCATTTGCTATTTTTCATTCTGAGTCCAATGCACAAGGAGAGAGACCATTAACCAGGGTGGTGGTCAAAACCCAAGCAGCTCAGGATGATCTGGAGCCAATACTTTCCAAGATCAATGGCAAATGGAATGAGTTTGCTACTGGTCGCCCTTTTGAATATGTCCTCTTGGATAATCATTTTGAAAGTATATACACGAGTGAAAAGCAATTTGGAAATGTGCTGTCCTTTTTTGCTTTGCTAACAATAATTATCGCCTCACTTGGTCTTTTTGGAATTGTAGTTTTCTCAGTAGAGCAGAAGCTAAAGGAAATTGGCGTGAGGAAAGTTCTGGGTGCTTCCGTTTCCAGCATTGTTTTGCTATTCTCAAAAAACTATGTCAAGTTGCTTCTAACGGGCTTCTTTATTGCTGTACCTGTGGCATACTATGTTATGAATAACTGGCTCTCAGATTTTGAGTATCACATATCTATGGGTGTGGATATTTTTATCATTTCACTCTCTATATTGCTTTTCATATCTTTAGCCATTTCCGTATTTCAAACGACTAAAGCATCACTGCTAAATCCATCCGAGGTGCTCAAAGATGAATAACTAGTCTAACTCTTTCAATACTTTCAGGGCTTCTTTGATGTGCTTGTCTGCGTTGAAGTCAGCTCTGAAAGTATGAGCTACCTTCCCTTCCTTATCTATGACGAAGGTGACTCTACCTGGGAGCATTCCAAATAATGATGATGGAACCTTAAATGCCTTGTGAGCTTGCTTTCTAGGATCGCTTAATAATAGGAAAGGCAGGTTTCGTTTGTTGGTAACATTTTTGTGAGATTCTGCACTATCTCTGCTGATTCCAATCACTTCCGCACCGGCTTCTTGAAACTGTTCATAATGATCCCGGAATCCACATGCCTGTGCAGTGCAAACAGATGTATTGTCTTTTGGATAAAAGTAAATTACCATTGGATTGCCCACCAGGTCTGAAAGAGATACCATTTTGCCATCCTGATCTTCCAGTCGTAAGTAAGGTATTTGATCTCCTTTATGAAGCATTTTTTCTAAATGTAATGAGAAGAATAGGTAAAAGGCTCAAATCAATAATTAACGCGATGAGCAGAGAGAGGCTAACAAAGAGACCTAAGTAATAGGTTGCACCAAAATTGGAAAATAAGTAAAGCGAAAATCCGACACTCATAATAATTGAAGTAATTAGCATCGCACTGCCTGCGTGCTTAAAGGTGTCGCCCATCCGTTTCATCGGATCAGCATTTTTGTTTTTTAAGTAGTAGCTCATCATGTGTATGGTATCATCCACAGCAATTCCAAAAGCAATGGTGAAGATGATAGAAGTCGTCATTTTTAGGGATATGCCAAACCACCCCAATATACCAGCAACCATAATGAGAGGAATAATGTTTGGAATCAAACTGATGAGAAGCAGTTTCCAGGATTTAAAATAAATACCCAGAATCACTCCAATGACAATGATTGCCGTGATCAAACCCTTTAAAAGATTAATGGAGAGTAGCTCATGACTTTTATCAATGAGGTAGGTGGTGCCAGTAATTCGATAGTCAACGATGCTGCCATCAACGTTTTCCTGAAAATATTTTAACATTTTTTGATTTCTAATGTCAGTTTCATGGGAGCCTAGTTCCGGAAAGAAGCCAATTAATCGACCCACCTTACCGTCTTCAGTTACAAGCTTATCCAGTCGCTTTGGATCAATTCGATTTTTTAGTCTGATGGTACTTCGATAGGAGCGCTCTGAATCAGGATAATCGTAGTTTTCATTAAGTCCTCCATTATTTACCATGTTTAGGTATTTGATGATTGTTGCTGGAGATTGAACCTTTGCGATTGGATACTCATAGAGCAGGTATTCTTCAATTTTCACAATCTCGTTCATGACTTTCTTATCCCAAATGGACATAGAAGTATCAGCTACTTCCACTCTGACCTCATAGGGCTTAGACCCACCCAACTCTGCATCTGCATACTCAAAATCCTTTCGTACTTGCGAGTCCTCAGGCAGATCATCCAGAAGGTAGGAGTTAATCCTCAGCTGAGTAATGCCAGGTATTAAGGCCAACACAACTAGAGCACAGACGACTATAACAGGTTTTTTCTTTGAGACGAGAATACTAAGCCATTTATCCGGTACTTCTAGTATTCTTTTATCAGCAGAAAAGTTGGTGATGGAGGCTACAAGCAAACCAAACGTAAAGGTGATGATGAAAGCAAAAATGATCCCAATAGCAGCAAAAACACCAAGAAATTGAACTGGCTCAGTGTTTATCCAAATGAGACTTAGAAACCCGATAGCCGTAGTGACAGAAGTAAGCAAGGTGGGTACCCATACAATTTGCAGTGCGGTCTTTAATTTTTCTTTTGCTTCAAGACCACCTGATTTTTTGAGTGCATTCATCAAGTGCACTGCATCAGACATGGATACAAAGAATAGGATTGGAGGGAGAAGCGAGCTAAGAAGGTTGATTTTTAATCCTATCAACCCCATAAGACCAAACAACCACACAATAGAAAGCAGGCTGATTAAAAATGGAAGTAGAGCTGATTTAAAGTTTCTGAAAATCAGTAGGAGTAAAAGAAAACTAAGTGAGAGAGATCCAATTAAAAACTTTCCGAAATCATTTTGAATATAAGAAATAAAAACACCCGAAGCACTCAATTTACCCACCAATCGAATATCACTTATTCCAAAATTTCTGGCTTTACTTCGGATGGCCTCCAGCAGTTTTTCACTGCGTGCCTGATCGGAAAAATGTGCATGGTGCATGTATATACTCAGTGCACCACCACTGTTGCTAAAAGCTGACCGATAAAAGGGATTCCCAAAAACCCTGGAACTGTCTTGTTTGATTTGATAGTCAGTAGGACTATCGGTGTGAATCAATGGAAAAATGATCAGACCAGTTGGACTTTTAACTACGTGTTGAAGAGAAAGCGGTGAATACACATTTTCAACATCATCAATGTCTGCTAAAGACTTTTCGAAGGCAGCAGCTAGTGCCAAAAATTCCTTATCAAAAATTCCTTCTTCTCGCTCAAGGATAATGTGCAGGTAATCATTGTCATATCCAAATTGTGCTACATGCTGCGCATAAGCTTTGCTATCCGGATGATTGTTAGGAAAAAATTTTTCAAACTCGAAATCAAAAGCTACATATTGAAGATTCCAGCCCAAAAGCAGCGTTATGGCGACCAGTAAGCTGCTCATAATCGCCTTTCCCTTTGGGGTAATCAACCGCTCGACATATTTATCTAATCGTGGGTTCAGTGTTTCTTCGTTTAAAAGTTAATTTTGTTACCAAACTACGAACAGAATGCAACAATACCTGAACCTAATGCAACATATCCTGGACAATGGTACCGAGAAAGGTGATCGGACCGGAACAGGGACAAAGAGTGTGTTTGGTTATCAGATGCGATTTGATCTTAGTGAGGGTTTTCCATGCGTGACAACCAAGAAGCTTCATTTACGATCGATCATACATGAATTGCTGTGGTTTCTTCAGGGAGACCAAAATATTAAATATCTCAAGGATAATGGCGTTTCGATCTGGGATGAATGGGCCGATGAAGATGGCAATCTAGGGCCAGTTTATGGAGTACAATGGAGGAGCTGGGAAACACCGGATGGTCGAAAAATTGATCAGATAAAAAAGCTGATTGATGGGATTAAGAACAATCCGGATAGCCGGCGACATATCGTAAGTGCCTGGAATGTGGCAGATGTAGATGATATGGCTTTACCTCCATGTCATACGCTATTCCAATTCTATGTGGCAGATGGAAAATTAAGCTGCCAGCTTTACCAACGCAGTGCAGATGTGTTTTTAGGAGTTCCTTTCAACATTGCATCCTATGCCTTATTCACCATAATGGTGGCTCAGGTGTGCGATCTTGAAGCTGGTGATTTTGTGCACACGTTTGGAGACGCACATTTATACAGCAATCACATTGAGCAGGCACACCTGCAGTTGAGCAGAGAACCTAGAGATCTTCCGACTATGAAGATTAATCCTGAGGTTAAAGATATTTTCAACTTTAGGTTTAAAGATTTTGAATTGATAAACTATGACCCACATCCACATATAAAAGGTGCGGTGGCTGTGTAACATTTTGAATGAAGAGATAGTCAACTAACCAACGGTAACTCATGGCAGAAAGTAGTGGAATATTCGATATGATTGGCCCGGTTATGATTGGCCCATCCAGCTCCCATACGGCGGGCGTGGTACGTATCGGAAGGGTTACCAATAAGATACTCGGAGGCGTACCGGAGCATGCAGACATTATTTTTTATAATTCGTTTGCACGAACGTATGAAGGACATGGGAGTAATCGAGCGATTTTGGCTGGATTGATGGATTATCGAACGGATGATAAGCGAATAAAAAATGCACTGGATTTGACAGAAGAGGTCGGGCTTTCTTACAAGTTTCGGTCTATCGGTAGCGCAAGTACTTTTCATCCCAATTCTGTAAGAATTAATGCAGTGAGAGGGGATAAGAAAGTAGAAATACTTGGAGAGAGTCGGGGAGGCGGAGTTATCCGAATTAAAGAAGTGAATGGCTTTGATTCAAATTTTACCGCCAGTATGCACACGCTTATCATTGAAGCGGATGATGTGAAGGGTAGCATTGCGTTTTTCACAGAGGTACTCTCGCAAGATGAATGCAACATTGCTACGATGACTGTCTCCCGAAAGGGAAAGAACGATTTGGCATGCCTGATTCTGGAAATGGATTCAGGAATTGATGATATAACACTACAGTATTTAAAGAAGAGGAAGTGGGTGCATAAGGTCATCTACATACCTGATATAGACAAATAATATGAGAAAAACAGGACTAATCACCACACTGATTTTACTATGTTTTGTAGCGGTCAGTCAGGAGAAACGTGTGCTATCCTTACAGGAATGCATTGATATCGCCGTTGAGAATAATTTAACGGTGCAACGGAGTGAATTAAACTTACAATCGGCACAGGTCGGCTTATTGCAGGCTCAGGCTCAGCGATACCCGACACTAAATGCGAATGGCAACTTTGGATATAACTGGGGTAGAGGTATTGACCCTACCACCAACCAATTCATTGATCAACGGATAAATTTTAATGGAGTTAGTGCGAACACTTCATTACCTCTAATTAATGGCCTTCAGGTACATAACTCAATCAGACAGAATAAACTCAATGCTGAAGCTTCTGAATTCGACAAGCAGAAAGCGATCAATGACATTTCGTTAAATACAGCTTTGAATTATGTGAATGTGATCTTTAATAAGGAATTGCTGGAGAACGCACGATTTCAGTTGGAATCAAGTCAGCAGCAACTGGACCGAACAAGCTTGTTAGTTGAGTCAGGTGCTCTTCCGCTGGCAAACAAGTTGCAACTGGAGAGTCAGGTAGCTACAAATGAAGTAAACCTGATCAACGCACAAAACAATCTTGATTTAGCAGTTTTGACACTAAAACAAGGGATGCTATTGCCTCCAGGAGAAGAGATCGATATCGTTATCCCGGATGTTACTGTTGATCAGGCTGAAATTGGAGAAACATCTATCATGGAGCTCTACAATGTCGCGCTCGCTAATCAACCGGAAATAAAAAGTGCCGAATTAAGGGTTGAAAGTGCAGATGTAGGACTTGATGTTTCTAAGGGTGCGATGTATCCTACGCTCTCCTTGAGTGGATCTATGAGTACCAATTATTCTGACGCCTTTCAGGATGTTTCTGTACTTTCTGCCACACCAACGGGACAGTTAAGTCCGACGACCTTTCAATTACAAGATGGAACACAGGTTTTTGAGCAGGATTTTGATGTTCAACTGGAAAGCGAAACAGTTCCACTCTCTACACAATATGACAATAACCTGAATACCCGGTTATCACTGAATTTGAGTGTGCCTATTTTCAATGGATTCAGGACAAGATCTGATATTCAGCGATCAAAAATTTCATTGCAGCAAGCCGAAATAAATCGGACGGAGCAAGAGAATATTTTGTACCAGACCATCGAAACTGCTTACCGAAATGCCGCTGCGGCAGCTAAGACTTATCAGGCGTCATTAAAACAGGTGGCTTCTTTGGAAGAAACATTCAGAGCAGTAGAAAATCAATACAACAATGGGGCCGCCAATTTTGTTGATTATCAGCTCGCTTCAAATAACCTATTTCAGGCTAGAACAGATCTATCCAGAGCTAAATTCGATTACATTTTCCGAAAGAAGATTCTGGAATTCTACCAGGGAATACCATTAACATTTTAAACCAATCGCCAACGTAACTAGAAAAAAAAATCATGGCTAAGAAGAAGAAAAAATCAAATAATAAAATTTTATATGTCCTGGGAGGAGTAGTGCTATTCCTTATCCTCTTTGCGATCATTGGTAAGTCACAAGGCTGGGTTGGACAGAAAAAGAAAATTCAGGTGGAGGTCTCAAAAGCAGAGAAAAACACCATTATTGAGAAGGTAAGTGCTTCCGGACAGGTTCAGCCGGTGGTCGAAGTTTCGTTGAGTCCTGAGGTTTCAGGCGAGATCATTGAGATGGAAATAGAAGAGGGTGATAGTGTGAGCAGGGGAGACTTCCTTTTGAGAATTCGTCCCGACAATTTTCAGTCAGCGTATGATCAGGCAGTTGCAGGTTTAAATCAGCAAAAAGCAGCACTTGCACAGGCAAAAGCTGCTCGCGCAAGAGCAGCAGCAAATTTTAAACGTGCTGAACAGGATTATAATCGTCAGAAAAAGCTCTATGAAGAAAAGGTGATTTCTGAGGCGGACTATCAGCTGGCAGTGGCCAACTATGAAATTGCAGAGCAAGATTATGAGTCAGCAAAGGAAAGCGTGAATGCTGCAGAATATATTTTAAGTAGTGCTCAGGCCAGGGTTGCAGATGCAAGAGAAAATCTTCGACTTACCAGCCTGACTGCTCCAATGAGCGGGATAGTTTCTAAGCTTCCTGTTGAACTTGGAGAGACTGTTTTGGGAACTTCACAGTTTCAGGGAACCGAGGTAATGCGGATAGCTGATTTATCAAAGATGGAAGTACAGGTAGATGTAAATGAAAACGACATCATACGTATTTCTGTGGGAGATACAGCAATCATTGATGTGGATTCCTATTCATACATGGATAAGACCTTTAAAGGGATAGTTACTCACATAGCCAATACCGCTAATGATAAAGTGTCAGCAGATGCGGTTACTGAATTTGAAGTTCGCATTTTGATTTTGAACACCTCGTATCAAGATCTGATTAAAGAAGAAGGCTTGAAATATCCTTTCCGACCTGGCATGACTGCTAGTGTTGATATCATAACCGAAGTGAAAAAGGATATATTAACAGTGCCATTAGCTTCCGTAACGACTCGCTCAGAGGACGACAAGGATGATGAAGATGATTCTTCAGCAACGGACAAGCTTGCTGATGAGGAGGTCAAAGAGGTGATCTTTGTGGTTGCGGAAGGAAAGGCTGTGAAAACGGAGGTTGAGACAGGTATCAGTGACTTTGACCGGATAGAGATCATTTCAGGAGTAGAGGAAGGAACAGAAGTCATATCAGGACCATTTTTAGCAGTCTCTAAACGATTAAAAGACGGTGATGATGTAGAAGCCAAGTCCGATGACCAGCAGAAAAAAGATTCTGCCAGTGAGGGCGAATAAAACGAAAAATTCTTCTGTCCCTGAATAAGGGATTAACAACTTGATGTTGCTTTAGCTAAATAAAGGTCGAACTAAAGCAACATCAAGTTTATGAAAAAGGCACTACTACTCTCCCTTATACTATTGGCTCTAATATCCTCATGTGGAAGCGATGATGAGCCTACTCTTACCCATGAAATGGGCTCTTGGGAACTTGATAGTTACATTCTTGTAAATGTTCCTGCAGACTATTCTAATAATGACGGCCGTATTTTTGAAGTTGATGAAATTTCTTTCGGAGGCTTAGTAATTGACTCGTACGAAATTTCCCTGAACTCTGATATGACTTATGAAAGGAGCATTGGAGTGGCAGGACCAGATATTAAGGATAATGGCACATGGGTTCTTGATGATGATGTCTTAATACTCACTGGCGAGGATGCAGATCAAGACGAAGAATATGACATTGAAGAGAATGATAATGACCAACTTTGGTGGAGTGTTGAAGCCCAATTTTCATTAATAAAAAATTCAGTAGCTGACACGCTAACACAAGAGTGGGTAGACACATTAACGGATGAAGAGTTTTTCGACCTCTTTGATGCAGTGTCAGTTGACCTGATTTATGCATTTGAAAGACAATAGGAGAAAGGTAAGTGTCCATGAGGGTCTTATCCTTTTTACTTGCCGTACTACTCTCTACTTTCGCTTTTTCTCAGAGAGTCCTGAATGGACAGATTAACGATGCGAATGGAGAAGCATTAATTGGTGTTACCATCTTTAATGAAAGCACTCAGAATGGTGTGATAACTGATATAGATGGCAACTTTTCCATTTCTGTAAATGCTTCAGATGTGCTTGTCATTCGAATGCTGGGGATGAAGACCCAACGAATAACCATCAACAACCAGTCCTCTTTAAATATTACGCTTGAAGAAGACATTCTGATAACCGATGAGGTCGTCATCACAGGATTTCAAGAGGTGGATCGGAAACTATTCACAGGAGCATCAGAAAGCCTTAAAATGGATGATATACGTCCGCAAGGGATGGTGGATGCCAGCAGAGTACTTGAAGGTCAGGTGGCTGGTGTGAATGTCGATAACGTGTCTGGAACATTCGGAACCTCTGCCAGAATCCGCATCCGAGGGAATGCATCCATAAATGGAAATAATCAGCCGTTGTTTGTTGTGGACGGGGTAATTTTGGAAGATCTTTCAAACGTTGATACCGACGATCTCATTTCAGGCAATGCCAATACACTGGTTAGTTCATCTATTGCCAATCTCAATCCAAACGACATTGAGTCTTTTCAGGTATTAAAAGATGCATCGGCTACAGCAATTTACGGTGCAAGAGCAGCAAACGGGGTAATTGTAATTACGACAAAGCAAGGCAGAAGTGGCCAGTTAAGAATTAATTATAATGCGAATTTTTCGGTCAAACTTCGCCCTACTTATAATCAGTTTGATTTGCTTAATTCGGCAGAAGAACTGTCCGTTTATCGAGAATTAAGCAGGAAAGGAATAGTGGATATTAGCTCATCTGTTCGTGCCAGAAACTATGGGGCATTAGGCAAGATGTACACCCTCATCGCCAATCATGAATTGGAATGGGGCCAGGGAGGAGGTTTGAACGAAACGTTTCTTAACCAATATGAAAATGCCAATACAGATTGGTTTGATGTGCTTTTTAGGGATTTTGGATTACAACAACAGCACTCATTGAGTTTCACCACCGGGAGTGAAAAATCCAATAATTATTATTCGATAAGCTTTTTAAACGACCAGGGGCAGACCATTGCAGATCAGGTAAAGCGATTTACGGGTACTGCAAGAAATACTTATTTCATCTCAGATCAATTTAATTTTGGTTTAAAGCTAAGCGCCAGTTATCGAGATCAAACTGCGCCAGGTACGCGAAATCGTGAACTGGATCCCATTACTGGCCAGTTTAACCGGGACTTTGATATAAATCCTTATAGCTATAGCTTGAATACCGCTCGATCAATTCGACCCTATGATCAAAACGGAAATCTTGAATTCTTCAGGCGAAATTTTGCTCCATTCAACATCTTGCATGAACTCGATAACAACTTTATTGACATACGAGTAATAGATGTTTCGGCACAAACGGACTTTGAGTTTATGCCCAGAGACCACATTTCTTTAAAGGGAGTATTTCAAGTCAGATATGCTAACACAGAGCGCGATCACACCATTACTGAAAACGCCAATCAAGCGGAGGCTTTTCGAGCAAACGGAACACAGTTCATTCAACAAGCCAACAACCTACTTTATAATGATCCTAACAATCCAGGGCTCAATCCAGTAGTGGTTTTACCACAAGGGGGGTTCAAATATCTGGATAGGAGCGAATTGTTGAATTTTTTTAGTCGGGTCAGCGGAGATTGGTCCAAGACCTTTAACGAAATACATGAGGTAAATGTATTGGCTGGTCAGGAGCTAAGGCTGACAAACCGAACCGAATCTTCTTCCACTGGGCTAGGAGTGGTCTATGAGAGCGGAGGAGTAGTTGTCACCGACCCAAATATCATTGAGTTTTTTAATCTTCAGAATATTGATTACTTCAGTCTTGATCAGGAAAAAGACCGGTTCATTGGTTGGTTTTTAAATGGTGGCTATGCTTACAATTCTAAATATGTAGCCAATTTCACATTCAGATATGATGGGTCTAATCAGCTGGGTAAGAGTAGAGAAGCACGCTATTTGCCAACGTGGAATGTAAGTGGAGCATGGAACGTCTACAACGAATCATTTATGCAACAGGTACCCACAATAACGGATGTGAGACTTAGAGGTACCTATGGAGTGTCTGGAAACCTTCCCCCGCAAGCAAGTGCCCGCCTCAATCTGCAATCAGATGTTACCATTCGCCCCACAGATGTGGAACCATACCTATTCATTGCTGATCTAACAAATGAAGATTTAACCTGGGAAAAACTAAAGGAATTTAATGTTGGGCTTGATTTCGCTCTATTCAATCGGAAAATAGATGTGACCATGGACTATTACATTCGTAATTCGTTTGATTTGATCGGAGTGGTTCAGACCAGTGGAGTGGGTGGTCAGGGATTAAAAGTCGGAAACTTTGCCGATATGAAGATCATTGGGTACGAGTTCTCAATTAATTCTACCAATTATGAAAGAAATGGATTTACCTGGCGAACAAACCTCAATATGGGCTATAGTAGAGATCGTATCACCAAGCTCGATTTTGGACCAAGATATGTAGATGCGATCGGTCAAAATGGTGCAGCGGTCTTAGGAAGACCCAGGCGATCCCTCTATTCGACAGATTTTGCCGGTTTAAATGATCAAGGAGTACCAACCTTTATAAACAGTGAAGGTCAGCGGGTGCTACAATTTGATCTGCAAAGCAGGGAAGGAATAGAAGATGCACTTGTTTATGAGGGCTCTGCTGAACCGCGTGCATCGGGAGGATTTACGAATATCATTTCCTATAAAGGATTGACCTTAAATGTATTATTGTCCTTTAAGTGGGGATACAAAATTCGTCTCAATGACGCATTTTTTGAAACATACACGGATTTCGATGCATTGCCTGGACAGCTGGTCGATCGATGGGCAGTACCAGGCGATGAGGAGCTCACCAATATTCCAACCATTGTAGATCGGAATGTGGCCCAGTCTGATGGGAATATTGTGTTGGCATATCGTCTTTTCAATAAAAGTACCGAGCGGATCGCAAACGGAGACTATATCAGGTTGAAAACGGTAAGGTTGAGCTATCAATTACCGGACTCATTTATTAGTAAAGTGGGCTTTCAGCATGCCAATGTTTCTGTAGAGGGACAAAACCTGGCCTTGCTATACGCAGACAGAGAGAATCTTAGAGGTCAGGATCCGGAGTTCTTCAGTTCAGGGGGAGTATCATTACCTCAGCCACGATTAATCACTTTTTCACTAAATGTGGGGTTCTAATTTTGAAAGCAATCAGAAACATAGGATTACTTAGGTGGTGGATGGTCTGGATCATCTTCTTCAGTTCATGTAATGATTTTCTGGATGAAGATCCCGATAACAGAGTGACATTGGACAATCTTGAGAAAGCTTCTCAACTGCTCGTCAACGCCTATTCGACTGCCAGTCCTAACTTCACAGAGTGGATGACAGACAATGTTCAATTCACGCAGGGCACAAACAAAAGACTGAGCCATCAGCAAATGTATGCATGGGAAGATGTGACCACCGGACCAACGGAGCAAGACACCCCGGACTTTTATTGGTTTCAAACATATACAGCTATTTCTCATGCAAATGAAGTCTTAGCCATCTTGGATGAATTGCCAATCAACGGAGAAGATGATATTGCAAGAAGAGATGCTGTTGAAGCGGAAGCTCTTTTAACCAGAGCATACGGTCACTTTATGTTAGTCAATCTATTTGGCCCACACTTCGGAGAAGGAGGAGACGGCATACCTTACGTAAAAACACCTGAAACAACCTTTTTGGGAACCTATGAAAGACGTTCGGTCAATCGCGTTTATGATGATATAGAGGACGATCTTTTAGAAGGGCTGCAAAAAGTGGATGATAGTTTTTACAGTAATTCTGGAAAATATCATTTTAACAAAAATGCTGCGTTGGCGTTTGCATCAAGGTTTTACCTGTTTAAGCGTGATTTTGTTCGATGCAAACAATATAGTGATGCGCTGCTCGGCTCAAATCCAGGAGCGTTTGTTAGAGACTTGACTTCCCAACAATTTCAAGCTGCAAGTTCTTCGGTAATTGAATATCCTCGACTTTACACCTCACCGGAACTAGCAGCTAACTTGATGCTGATGAGGAAAATATCGCTATTCCAGCGTCCGGATTTTGCATATGGTCCCGAATCGAATTTTTATAGTTCACTATTTGCAGCATCTGTTTTTGGTGGCCTGACAGACGAAAGAGAAAATCCGGCGTTTGTTAAGGGAATTAATGCAGTGTTTCCTGCTCGATATGAAAGCCTGTTTGAGCGAAGTAGTCTAAACTCCTCAGTGGGCTTCCCATATTATATTCACATAGCCTTCACTGGTGAAGAGGTACTATTGAATAGAGCCGAGGCGAATGCGTTTTTGGGTAATTTGGATGAATCCATTGCAGATCTGCAGGTACTCAGCGAGAAACGATTTAGTGGAGGAACACCGACCTTGACACTAGAGGATCTTCGAACATTCTACAATAGTACGGATGATGCCAATAACATCCTTTCTTACATCATATTCCTTGAACGAAGGAAGGAGTTCATCATGCAGGGGCTAAGGTGGTTTGATTTGAAAAGATATTTTATTCCGGTTATTCATGATCTGGAAAATGGATCCACGGTATCATTGAATGCTGAGGATCTTAGAAAAGTACTTCAAATTCCTGTCTCGGCACAAGAGGTAGGAGGTCTTGAACCAAATCCAAGATAGATATGGAAAAACAAACAACATCCCGATTTAAAGTCACCATGATAAGCTGCGTGTTGATGGTTTTGTATGGATGCTATCCATCGGAAGAGTTGAATGTGCCGGTGAAGAATCCGGAGATAGCATTGACCTCTGATCTTGATGTTTATATCGATGAAAATTTCACGCAGGAGTATGGCATGGCCATTCGGTATAAGTTTGTCGATAATTTTGTTCAACCCGGCCAGCGAGTCTCACCACCTAGACTGGAGGTTGTAAGGCCAATGCTGGATTTCATAGAGGAATTTTGGATTGGCCCCTATGAAGATGTAGGAGGTGGAGATGATTTCTTCAGGGATCATGTTCCAGCTGAGATTGTATTTCTTGGTGGGCTGATATTTAATAATGACGGGACAGTAACCTTAGGTACAGCCGATGCTGGAGCCCAGATCACCTTTACAAATGTCAATGCCATTGATGTGGATGATGAAGATTGGAGAACACTACAACTCCAAACCGTATATCACGAGTTTGCACATACAGTACATCAGAGATACAAACTGCCGAACGCATACGAAACGATTTCACCAGAGGGATATACCGGTCCGGGCTCATGGTTTGTATTGTCAGACGAAGAGGCACTTCAAAGAGGATTTGTATCGCCTTACGCAACAAGTTCTCCCAATGAGGATTTTGCTGAAACGGTATCATTCTATCTCTTTGATCCTGAATTTGAAACCAATTTCACAGTACTTGAGGAAAACTGTGAGACGGATGATTGTGTGAGCAGGAATGAAGGAAAATCAAGGATTGCAGAGAAACTTTCATCCATCATAGATCACTACCAAAATGTGACAGGTGTAGATCTTGAAGAATTAAGAGCGGCCATCCAGAATAGACTATGAGAAAAATTAGTCACATAGGGATCATTATATTCATTCTGAATTTATCTGGTTGTGCCAACGATGAGGGTGCCAATCTTCCATCTGTCGAAGATCGGGTCAGCATCGCAGTTCAAGAGCTCAGGGATAAACTAACCGAGCCTGAAAGCGGATGGAGACTAGATTATAGACCAACGGTTGAAACGGGTACTTTTCTTATATTGTTGAACTTCAATGAAGATGGGACGGTGCGTATTCAATCAGATGTGACGGTGAATGACGGAGCGTTTATCGACCATGTGATAGCGTATCGAATAGATAGCTCACAAGGTGTAGAGCTCATTATGGAGACCTATGGCGTGTTTCATTATTTATTTGAACTACAGCAAGCTTCCTTTGGTGGAGAGTTTGAATTTATATTCGAAGGGGAGGAAAATGGAAATTTGATATTCTCCAGCAAGACTGATCCATCCAATGATGTTACAGAGCTGGCCTTTATTCCCGCTTCAGCATCTGATAGTGATCTTATTTCTTCGGTGGCAACAGTAACGTTGGGCGAGGGGCGTTTTCAAACAGAAGACCTAGGTGGAATCGGTAGTTTTGGAACTTTTAATTTTCATCTTCAAGATCAGGACTATCTATTATCAACTGTATTTGATCTGGAAAGAAGAGCTGTTAAGTTTTTAGGTATTGCCGAAGGAGCAGAAACGAGTGAAGTAATAGCTAATGAAAATATCGAGGAAATAGATTTAGAAACTACATTTAGCCTAAGCAATGAACGAGTCATTCTTGATCAGCCTGTTACCGCCACGCTCAATGGAAATGTATTTGAAATTAATGAATTACCGATCGGAGAAGCAATCAAGTCTCTGAAAAGCTATTGTGTAGACCAGGAAGACTCGATTGTGAGTTTCAGTGCATCAAATTCTGATATAGGAAGCTTTGAAGCCAGCAGTTCGCTTTTTCAAGTGGCTAATAACTTTAAGGTAACTCCGAATGATGTGTATTCAATCAACCATATTTTTCTTTACGATGAGGATGATAACTCTATCTCCGATCAAATTGAAGCGGTATTTCCTGATGTCGTTGCTTTTCAATGGTACCATGGTGTAGAGGTAGCTGATAGTGTATTTAACGGAGTGGGATTTGTGGTTTTGGATGAATTTAACAATGCAGAATTCTTTTTAAGGGGATTTGATTTTACCCAAAGTGGAAACTTCATACAAATCACCTTTAATGGAAATGATTTGATTACGGAGGATAATCCTACTCAGGAGCAACTGGATGGGTTGGACCAATTGACTGATCTACTATTTACCGGAGGTGAAATTTACGTGCTTGAATTGTTAAATATCGACGGTCTCTTTGAATTTTATAATCCCTGCAATAAGCATAAAGGGTTTCTATTCTAGCTGACGAAGCTACTTTTAATTGATTTGGTTTCTTTCTATTTCAACCGATCATCACAACTTATTTTTGATTTTCAATACAATCCATCAAATTGGATGCTCAAAACCAAATGACCACTGAAATGTTCTTTTGGTTTACGAATCAGGAATGGAGCATTCCTTTTGGCTATTATTTGAAATTCAACAAACATGAAACTCACTAACATCTTATCATTTATTGCGATAATGTCTATGCTAGGATGCAGCACAAAAGAAAGCATGGAAAGCAAGGAATTTAAAATTGAATATGAGAAATTCACCCTCGACAATGGACTAGAGGTTGTTTTGCACGAGGATCACTCAGATCCGATCGTTGCGGTGGCTACTTTGATGCACGTAGGTTCTAATCGGGAGAAACCCGGAAGAACGGGATTTGCACATTTCTTTGAACATATGTCATTCAATGATTCTGAAAATGTACCCAGAGGGGCCAACAGAAAATTGATTCCTGAATGGGGAGGAAGCAGAAACGGTGGTACCTGGTCTGATGGCACCATCTACTATGAAGTAGTGCCTAAGGATGCATTTGATAAAATTTTGTGGATCGATTCTGACCGATTTGGCTACATGATCAATACTGTAACAGAGGATGCACTTGAGGCTGAGAAGCAAGTGGTAAAAAATGAAAAACGCCAACGGGTCGATAATGCACCCTATGGCTACACGGATGAGGTAATTCGTAAGAACCTGTATCCGGATGGCCATCCCTACAGTTGGACCGTAATTGGATCGTTACCAGATCTGCAGGCCGCCACATTGGAAGATGTAAAGGAATTTTATGAGCAATACTATGGTGCTGGAAATGCGACGTTGGTAATTGCTGGAGATATTGATCCAACTGCCACGAAAGAAAAGGTACAACGATGGTTTGGTGAAATCAGAAAGGGGCCTGAAGTTGAGAAGCCTCAACCTCAACCAGTTAATCTGGAAGAAACCTGGTCACTCTTTTTTGAAGATAATTTCGCAAAGCTCCCCGAGCTAAGAATGGTATACCCAACAGTAGAAGATTACCACGAGGATATGTATGCACTGAATGTGCTTGGACAGCTACTGAGTGGTAGCAAGAAAGCACCTCTTTATCAGATTATTGTAGAGGAAGAGAAACTAGCACCGAACGTTTCCACCTATCAAAATTCAAATGAAGTAGCAGGAGAATTTGTCTTTAGAATCAGAGCAAATGCTGACACAGATTTGGATCGTGTAAAAGCTGCAGTGGAAGCTGGATTAGCTCGATTTGAGGAAAAAGGAATTGATGAAAAAGATCTGCAACGAATTAAGGCTGAATTGGAAACAAATCTATATCAGGGAGTGAGTACGGTCTTAAACAAAGCATTCCAGTTGGTGATTGATAATGAATTTGGAGGAGACCCAAGTTACATTACAACAACAGCCAAACAGACACAGGCTGTCACTGCAGAAGATGTGATGCGTGTTTATAATAAATACATCAAAGGTCAGAATTATGTGATGACAAGTTTTGTTCCTGCGGGTCAAAAAGACCTGATCGTAGAGGGAGCACAAGAGGCTGAAGTATGGGAAGAAGAAATCATGGCTGATGTGGCAGCTGAGAATGTATCCAGGGGAGAGGTTGCTGAATATGAAAAGACGCCATCGGAGTATGATCGTTCAGAACCAGAATTCGGTGAGTTGCCACTATTAAAATCACCAATAGTTTGGAGTGATAATCTGAACAATGGCATGATGGTTTTTGGTATAGAGAATACTGAACTGCCATTGGTTTATTTTGATGTTACGTTGAAAGGAGGTCATTACCACGATCCAATTGAAAAAGCAGGTGCAGCCTCATTGCTAGCAGGTTTAATGACAGAAGGAACCGTAACTAAGACGCCTGCAGAACTTGAAGAGGCTATTGGGCTCCTAGGTGCTTCAATTGATGTCCGATCAGGTGCTGAGGAAATAACGATTTCGGCTTCATGTCTTACACGAAATTTTGATGAAACTTTTGCGCTCGTAAAAGAAGTAATTCTGGAACCTCGATGGGACAAAAAGGAATTCGACCGATTGAAACAGTCGAGGATTACTCAACTGAAAGGAAGGGAGGCAAGTCCAACTGCCATTGCATCAACTGTTTTCAATAAGCTATTGTATGGTGAGGATCATATTTTAGGTTACTCAACTTTAGGGACACTAGAGACTGTCAAGAGCATTACACTTGATGATTTGAAAGATTATTATGGTTCAAATTTCTCTCCCGCAATCGCTAGTTTCCATGTAGCAGGAAATGTGAATAAGAATCAGGTGATGGAGCAACTTCAGAAACTAAATTGGGAGTCCAAAGACGTGCAGATTGCTTTTTACCCTGAACCGAAAAACGAAATAGCTGGCAACCTTTATTTTATCGATTTTTCCGGAGCAAAGCAATCCGTTATATATGTTGGAAAGCAGGCGATTTCAGGAGTAAATCCTGCTTACAATGAATTGACTTATGCCAACGAAAAATTAGGAGGAGGTTCCAGTGGACAGCTTTTCCAAACCCTCCGAATCGAAAAAGGATATACCTATGGGGCCTATTCCTATATTCCGCAGCGAACATCCATAGCTCCTTTTACAGCAACCACAAGCGTAAGAGCAAATGCAACACTTCCTTCACTGGAGATCATGAAGGACATGATTGCTAACTATGGCGTTAACTTTTCAGAGGAAGATGTAGAGGTAACAAAAACCAAAGTTCTGAAAGCCAACACTCGAGCGTTTGAAAGTCTGGGAGCCAAGCTTAATATGCTTCATGAAATAAGCACGTTCGGAAAAGCGCCAGATTTTATGGAGAAGGAGCAGGCAGAACTAACAGCCATGACACTGGAAGACTATAAACAATTAATTGCCGAGTATATGGATGAAGGTGAAATGATTTATTTAGTGGTTGGTGATGGTGAAACTCAATTAGATGAAGTAAGGAAGCTGGGTATGGGAGATCCGATTATTTTGGATATAAAAGGTCAACCGATTGCTCAGTAAGAGAAGTAAGCTCCAGTTCATATTGAACTGGAGCTTTGCTTTAAAACTTACTTATAACATTTTTTAGGTTTTCCTCTTCCTTTAAGTTTTCACTTTTATATTTCTTGAGGAATTTTACAAATTCAGGAAATTTTTCCTCCTCCTTCAGCTTACCACCTTTTTTTTTAACCTTTAATTCAGTCGCTATTTCTGGATTATCTGCCTTTCGGACAACATACTTTTGATGATGAACATATTTGTCTGGTGTAGCTTCTATAATCCCTTGATTTGGTTTTCCTTTTTGGATGAAACAATGGTATAGTTTCAGCAATTGAATCTTTTCTGTATCCACCAGTAGCTCCCCAAATTGCCAGCCATCCTTTTCCTCATTTTTTATACGAATAAACTTTCGGTCATCTCTTTGGAACCAATCAATTTGACGACATTCATGTAAACGACGATACTTGCCATCCAAATTGACAATGAGTTCGTTTAGATATAGGTGATAATTACCTGAAGGAGCTTCAAAGTATGCACCATTGTCTCGCTTAAACTGAATCTTTTCCCAGGTTTCAAACAAAAATGGGGTTCCCTCAATCTTATAGTTATCATCTTCAATAGTATATTCCAGCATCACTGGAACACCATCTACAGATTGACCCATACTCACGAAATTTATCCTCTGCGCGGAACAGGTAACAATGGAAAGTAGGGTTAAAGTTATGATTAGGTTAAAATGTTTCATAGTTGGTCATTAATTAGAATTACTCCATTTCCATCGCACTTTCCACAGCGTCCGTTATTTCCTGCATCTTTCGTTGGGTATATTTTCCGGAGGTGGCGTAGACGATTTTGCCGTTAGGATCCAGCACATAAAAGTATGGCAAATCTTTGCCATCAAAGTTCAGTGCCTCCTTATACTCTTTTAGTGTCCCCTTGTAAAACAGCACATTCGGTTGCATCCTTTCATCAATTGTTTTCTTTAATTTATTCATCACCTTCTTGTAAGCAGGCCGCTTGGCACCAGTAAACATAGGAACGAAGTAGGTGTATACATCGAAACTAAAATCAAATGGCCCAGGATTAGGGTTTTTATAGATGAATTGATTGTAAACCGGCTCAAACCATCCTTTTAGGTAGTCTTCAGCCTTTTTGGAGTATGCTAGCCCAACGAGACTGTATTTACCACTGATATCTTTAGGCAGATCTACAAACTCATTGGTCAGCGTCTCGGCTTCCATTTCAGGAAACGGGTCTCCAACCTGAGCATTCAGTTGTGAAAGCGATGTAATTGAGATTACCAGGGTGATTGCAAATATTTTCTTCATAGGGTTACCTTTTCTAATGTTTAAACTACTTATGGTTAACGAAAGAATCTTATTTCTATCATTATTTTTCTAAATTTCGTCCAATTATCAATTAAAACAACCATGCAGTACCGAAGAATCAGCTATTCACTCATTCTATTTCTTATTGGCTATTTGGCATTCGCTCAGGCACATCGTGATGCTTACAATCAGGGAATGCAAGCCATCAAGTTTCAAAAGTATGAAACCGCTATAGAAAAATTTAAAGAAGCCATAAAGATCAACCCTCAATATTCAGATGCCTGGTTTTACCTTGGTAAGACCTATGATTTTTTAAACAGGACAGAAGAGACAATCAATGCATATCGAAATCTTGAGAAAGTAGATCCGGATTACAATTCCAGCATTTACTATGATATCGCAAAATCTTACATCGAACTAGATAATTTGAGAGGTGCCCGTATTTATATAAAAAGATACCTGGATCGTGCTCCTAAGAGCCCAAAAGCAGCAAAGCTTATTCACCTTGCAATGAATCGGTTAAACTACATCGACATCAGTCAGGAATTGAGAGCCATGCCGCCAAATACCTCAGAGCCTGAACCAATTGCCTCAGTCAACAGTATTTCGGGTGATTACATGCCTTCAGTAAATCCTACTGGAACGCGATTGTACTTTACAAGTGTCAGAAAAGGAGGATTTGATTTTAAGGATGAAAACAGTGCAGAGCTTGATTTTGGAGAGGATATTTACTATTCCAAGCTTTTAAATGGTCAATGGAGTACTCCGGAGCTTCTTCCTAAACCAATCAACTCCATGGCAAATGACTTTGGTTCGGCCTTTACTGGGGATGGCCAAAATATGGTGTTTGTAAGGTGTGATGAAAATGGAGCAATTGGAAGCTGTGACCTCTACATTACACAATTGAATGGGAATACCTGGAGCAATCCGGAGAATATGGGAAACGTGGTGAACGATGAAGAGTGGGACAGCCAACCAACCATCAATGCCGACGGTAATCGTATCATTTTTACATCCAGGAGACCGGGAGGCTATGGAAATTCAGATTTGTACATGGTAGAGAAGAATCACCTGGGTCTGTGGGGAATTCCTCAAAATCTGGGGAGTATCGTCAATACACCACTAACTGAGAATAGCCCCTTTCTTGCTGCAGATGGTAAAACACTCTATTTCTCGTCAACCGGGCACCCGGGAATGGGAGGAGCTGATGTGTTTTATACTGTTTTTGAAAATGGAAAGTGGTCCACACCGAAGAATTTGGGTAAACCGATCAACTCCAGAGGAAATGATACCAATTTCAGTATATCAGCATCTGGGAATGCCTACCTGGCTTCATCCAGACTTGATGAGAACAACTTTGATATTTTCAAAGCAGAGCTACCAGATGAGCTTAAGCCAAAACCAACAATCGTTGTACAGGGTATCGTATCAAACTCAGAGGATAAAAAGCCGCTCAGCGCACTGGTTTTAATTGAAGACTTGAACTCTGGTGAGTTAATAGCAACCAATAAGAGTAACGAAGCAACGGGTGAATACCTGGTTGTGCTTCCTGCTGGAAGGGATTACAGTGTGTCTGCCAATGCAGAAGGGTTTTTCTTCTACTCGCAAAGCTTTGAGTTACCAAAGGACACAACATATGCAGAGATTACTAATGATATTGCTTTGGAACCAATTAAAAAAGGAACCAAAGTGGTATTGAATAACATCTTCTTCGAGGTTGGTAAGGCTGAGTTGAAACCAATAAGTTACGTGGAACTAAGTAAGGCCGTGACATTGATGAAGAATAACAGAACGATGAAGATCGAGGTGGGAGGTCATACCGATAATGTGGGAGCCGAGTCTACCAATCAAAGCTTATCTCAGCGAAGAGCCCAATCTGTTGTGGAGTATATGGTACTAGCAGGAGTGGAGAGAGAAAGGTTGATCGCTAAAGGATATGGTGAAAGTGTTCCACTAGCAGATAATAGCACCAAAGAGGGTCGTGCTAAAAACAGAAGAACAGAGTTTGTGATTGTGGAGTTTTAATCAGAAAAAGGAAAGCGAATCTCACGATCATTCACTTCAATAAAATCGTGTGTTTCAAGCAATAAACTAAGCTGAGGAGCCACTTCCTTCATTCGTGAAAGGAGTGGCTTTTTTTCATTTAATCCATGGATGAACACCAGCTTGTCCGGCACCTTCCGGCTTACATAGCTTTTTACGAAATCATCATCCTTTGTGATAATCACATATCCTTTTTGGATGGCTAACCGTCGGAGTTGATCGTCAATAACCCGCTGCTTTTTTCTTGCTTTCATTTCGTTTACATGCATGGCATTGAGTGAAAGGGCTCTCATTGTTTCAGCAAGAACTGGAGGCAAATTTTCATCAACTACGAATTTCATCTGACGGGTTATGATTCAAAATTGATAGTCTTTGATTCAAATTTCACAGTTAAGCCAGTTTGAATCTACGATTCTTGTAATGAGGATATGGTTCCTCTAAACCGCTTAAAGCAAATATTATGAAAAGAAAATTTAGATTGATGCTTTTTGCATCGATTGCTTCTACAATAGCAATGTTAATCAGCTGTGGAGAGGATGGAGATGGAGATAAATTAAATGTAACGATATCTACAAGTGCGCCGACCAATATAACAACTTCTAGTGCAACCCTCGGAGGGAGTGTAAACGGGGAAGGTGTCATTTCTACTGGTATCGTATTAAGCAATGCTGGTAATCCTGATTTAGAAAACGGGCTTGCCTACCCGTCAACCAGCACATCCGGATCATTTTCAGTCTCCGTAACCGGTCTTGCAGACAATTCCAATTATTTTGTAAGAGCCTTTGCCCTTACGGAAGGTGATGTTGTATATGGGGATACGAAGAGTTTTACTACAGAGGAAAATGACACTACTGCACCAACTCTGGTATCCATGACACCAGATGGTACAAGTACACCGGTTTCGGTGAACACTGAAATAGTTCTGACTTTTAGTGAGCCGCTGGATATAAATTCATTTGTCACTCCAAGTCAAGGCTCAAACAATAATATTTACCTAAGTGGTGGGCTTTACGGAAATGATGTGCCTTTCACTATTTCTGCAAGTGGAAATGACATTATTCTTACACCTTCTGAAACATTGGATGGAGGAGAATTGCTTTACAGCTATGGATTAATTCCTGATGACATTACTGATCTGGCTGGAAACAGTCTGGACATAGAAGCAGGTGAAGGAAGTGGATCTTTCGTAACGATAAATTCACCATTAACAGTCACAAGCATTACCCCGAATGATGATGAGACGGGTGTGTATTTAGGTGAAAATATCGTAATAACCTTTTCGGAATCACTGGATCCCAATTTCGTTAATGCGGATGCATTCACACTTTACTCCAATAGATCAGGTCAGCTGAGCGGTAATGTTACGGTCTCTGGCAACACAGTAACCTTTGAGCCGACAGGGGAACTGGATGACTTAATGACCGGCCACAATTTTTATGTAGCAGGTTATGGCTCTTCCCAAATAAGAGATACAAATGGCAATTTCTTGCCAGACGAGGAATCCGTTTCTTTTGCTACGGAAGCTTTTTCTGAGAATTACTATTATGAATTTGATGGAAACTACGGATACCCTGCAGATAATTTGGATATCACTCATGATGGAGGAATCACATATACCATTAATGTGTCCTCAGGTTCAAATTATACATCCATGTCCTGGAGATTTGTGCGAACGACCTATCAGGGGAAAGATGTATATGCTATCACAAACAAAGTAGTAGACAATAATGGTCACAGCCTATTTATTGAGGGAGCAGCGCCGGATGATAATGAGAAGATATTAATGGCACAGAGACCTTCATCCACCAACTGGTATACCGGGCAAATGTGGTCAGTAGAGTGGGCGGGCAACAACAGTAATGGTTTTCTGTTAAAATCTGAATTTCATGATGCATATCTGAGTAGTGTTGACTTAGATATCAATGCCACCATTGCTGCATCTCCATATGAACATGAATGGTTGGTGACAAGGAGAGGAACCTACACAGGTAATTAGTCAAAAAGCTATGAGCCCAAGCCCCGTAAATGGGGCTTTTTTGGTTCTAAAACTCTGTAATTAGCGTCTTATAAACCTGATCTACAGGCAAACCCACTACATTAAAGTAAGAGCCCTTGATCCACTCCACGCCAATCAGCCCGATCCATTCCTGGATGCCATAGCTTCCTGCTTTGTCCATGGGTGAGGCAGTCTGTACGTAATGGATAATCTCCTCTTCAGTCAACTCGTGAAATTTCACCTCTGTTAGGTTAGAAAATGAAACCTGCTTTTCTTCATTACTAATGCACACCCCAGACATTACCTGGTGAATTTTGCCTGATAAAAGTTTTAACACCTTGCATGCCTCATCCTCGTTTTGAGGTTTTCCCAAAATCTTATCTGTGAAAATCACCACCGTATCAGCAGTGATGATAGCCCCACTTTTAAAAGCTTCTCTGTGTGCTTTATTCTTTTCGATAGCAAGGTATTCGGCTACCCTAGATGTCTCCAGATCCTCAGGGAATACTTCCTCAAATTCAATGGTCTTGACAGTAAAAGTGAAGCCGACTTGTTCAAGAAGTTGCTTTCTTCTGGGCGATTTTGATGCTAGAATGAGGTTATTGAAATGCTTCATCAAAGAATGAGTTGAATTCGTCCTCTTTTATAGACCCAAACAAGAAACCGCAAATCACTTTTGGATAAAAGTAAGTACTTTTCTGAGGAAGCGTATACCCACTATAGCACACATCTTTTACGGTTTCAATGGAGATGTCCTTAGTGATGATGGCGCACTGTGCTTCATTCAGGGTGACAGACTGCAAACATTTTGCAAAGTTCCGCTCAAAAATGAGGTTTTTACTTCCACGCTGATCTTTTCCTTTGATACCCAGGCACTTTTCAAATACGAAATAATGCATCACAGTAAGGTCAAGCTCTTTGATTGTTCTTGGAAAATCCCATGATATCGTATCGATCATTTCCGGTTTCAAGCGAATCTTGAAGGCCTCATCACCAATTAAAAGCCCAAACGCCCACTTCTTACCAAGGATCACTTCATTGACATCATATGCTTCCTCAATGGGTTTTATGAAGAAATATTGATCCAGCTTTTGGAACAAATCCTCTTTTGAAAAGTCGGGTAGATCTTTTACCACCCGATGCGTTG
This sequence comes from Ekhidna sp., assembly GCF_965247405.1. Classification (GTDB taxonomy): domain Bacteria; phylum Bacteroidota; class Bacteroidia; order Cytophagales; family Cyclobacteriaceae; genus Ekhidna. The sequence continues at coordinate 174,913 of NZ_OZ252014.1, read as the reverse complement.
GAAGAATTCGTAAATCATCTGATTCAGTATTTGTGAAATACATTAAATGATAGTTATATCCCTCCTTACCGGTATGATTGGGATTGTTTTTGGCCCGCTCTTTTTGATAGAGCAATGATCCCTCGTATCGATGGTGGCCGTCAGCAAGGATGATTTGTTTGTCTTCAATGATCTCCATGATCCGCTTAATGATCTTTACATCATGGATGACACTAAACACATCCCGAACGCCCTGGTAGTCCTCTGTTTCGTAGAGCGGATCCATCATGGCCTCATCCAGGTATTTTTCAATTTCATGAGTTGGGTCAGTGTAAAGTCCGTGAGTTGGACTTACATTCAACTGAGTTCTGTCCAGGATATCCATCCGATCACTGACCGAAAACGGCATGGTGTTTTCATGCCTAAGAAGTACTTTCTCAGGCCAATCGTACACTCTCAGGTTGGCAATGAAGCCCTTTCTGATTCGCTCTCTATTAGATCCTGGAAGGGTAAAGTACTGGTAGTAGACATAAATAGCCGGAAGCTCATCTTGCTTAATGATTCCTTCTTTTTTCCATTCGATGAGTCTTCTGGCTGCTCCACTAATTGCATCATCACCCCGTGGCACTGAAAGGTGGATGCTATTATATTTTTCCTGATATAATGCTACTCTCTGGTTTTCAGAAACTACATCAAACAACGGAGACACTAGTTTATCTATGTCCTCAATTAGGTTGGTATTGTATCTCCACGCACGAAAGGGCTTAATCTCTGCCATTAATTACGCGCTCGTTCTTTCCATCTACTTCTTGTTTCCTTTTGCTCTGCTTTTGAGACTTTTTTAACCGATTGGTTTACTATCTCATTAGCTACCAAAGCAGCAACTTCAGCCGATTCCCTGGAAGTTTTTTTCTTTAGCACCTCCGGCTTGTAGTGCGACTCAACAAACTTGGTTGTGAATGAACCATCTACAAATTCCTTGTGGCCCAGCACGAAATCACAGAATGAAAGGGTTGTTTTAACCCCAGTGATCTGGTATTCTGCAATGGCACGTCGCATTCGGTCGATTACTTCACTGCGATCTTTTCCATAGGTAATTAGTTTCGCGATCATTGGGTCGTAATAGATGGAAACATCCTGACCTTGCTCATATCCATCGTCCACGCGCACACCTGCACCCTGAGGCCTGATATATGTTTTTAATGTACCTGTGTCCGGCAAGAAGTTGTTCTCCGGATCTTCTGCATAAACACGTACCTCGAGACTGTGTCCATAAATTGATAGGTCGTCCTGGTTAATGCTTAACTTCTCTCCATTGGCAATCGCTATCTGTTCTTTTACCAGATCTACACCAGTTATAAGTTCTGTAACCGGATGCTCCACTTGCAACCGGGTGTTCATCTCCAGAAAGTAAAAGTCCAGATGTTCGTCAGCGATAAACTCCACTGTGCCTGCTCCAAAATAGCTGCAGGATTTTGCAACGTTTACTGCAGCTTCACCTATTTGCTTTCGCTTCTCTGGAGTCAAAACGGCTGAAGGAGCTTCTTCAATAACCTTTTGGTGTCGTCGCTGAATACTGCATTCACGTTCGAAGAGATGAATAATGTTTCCATGCTGATCGCCAAGGATTTGCACTTCGATGTGTTTAGGAGAAGAGATAAACTTTTCTATAAATACTTCATCATTGCCAAAGGAATTCCGTGCTTCACTCATGGCACGGTCCATTTGCTCTTCAAAGTCTTTTGGGTCATGTACAATACGCATCCCTTTACCACCGCCTCCGGCACTGGCTTTGATCATCACAGGATAACCAATGTCATTAGCTACATTTTTGGCTTTTGTTATGTCATTGATAGGTTCATCCATTCCAGGAACTAGGGGTACATTAAACTTTTGCACCGTCTGCTTGGATGTGAGCTTATCGCCCATGATTCGGATGGCTTCAGGGGAAGGACCAATAAATATAAGACCTTCTTTTTCCACTCTTTCTGCAAAAGAGGCATTTTCGGACAAGAAACCATACCCCGGGTGGATGGCATCCGCTCCGGTTTGCTTGCATGCATCAATGATTTTATCCTGAACCAAATATGATTCCGAAGCTGCTGCCGGACCGATATTTACCGCTTCGTCCGCATACGACGCATGGGGAAGCAACTTATCAGCGTCACTGTAAACTGCTACTGTTTTGATTCCCAACTCTTTAGCGGACCGCATAACACGGATGGCGATCTCTCCTCTATTGGCTACTAATATTTTCTTTATAGACATAATTCAATCGTTAGCGCAAGTTTATTGAAAAGCCGACATTCATTATATGCGCATTCCTGCTAAATTTGCAACTTGTTTGAAAAAGAGACACAAGTAAATGGATTTATTTGAGAAACTACTCAGTGATAAAGGTGCGTTAGGTCAGTATTCCTATCTGGATCAGGATTTGAATTATTACTTCTTTCCAAAGCTGGAAGGAGAGATACAGCCTCGGATGAAGTTTAAAGGTGAAGAGGTTTTGGCCTGGAGTTTAAATAACTACCTGGGACTTGCCAATCACCCGGAGATAAGAAAAGCCGACACAGAAGCCACTGAGAAATGGGGACTGGGCTATCCAATGGGTGCTCGAATGATGACTGGAAATTCAGACTATCACGACCAGCTGGAACAAGAATTGGCCGATTTTGTAGGCAAACCAACCGGAATGCTATTAAACTATGGCTATCAGGGAATCATGTCAGTGATCGATGCATTGGTGGATAGAAAGGATGTGGTGGTATATGATGCGGAATGCCACGCGTGTATTATTGATGCCCTGCGAATGCATATTGGTAAGCGATTTGTTTTCCCACACAATGACATTGAAAACTGTGAGAAGCAACTAAAACGCGCGACGAAACTTGCAGATGAGCAAGGAGGGGGTGTGCTGGTCATAACAGAAGGCGTATTTGGTATGACTGGAAATACTGGTAAACTGGATGATATCGTAAAACTGAAAGAAAAATTCAACTTCAAGCTTTTAGTAGATGATGCACATGGTTTTGGTACGATGGGAGACACTGGAGCTGGCACTGGTGAGTATTACAATTGCCAGGATGGAATAGACATTTACTTTTCTACGTTCGCAAAGTCAATGGCCAGTATTGGTGCATTTATCGCCGGACCAACCGAAGTGGTTAACCACCTGAGATATAAGGTACGTTCGCAAATATTTGCTAAGTCACTACCAATGCCATTGGTGATAGGAGGCTTGAAGCGACTTGAGATGCTTCGAACAATGCCTGAATTGCGTGAAAAGCTTTGGACCATCGTAAATGCAATTCAAAACGGATTTAAAGAGCGTGGATTTAATATTGGAACGACGAACTCTCCCGTAACACCTGTAGTAATGAATGGGGACGTGATTGAAGCGTGTAATATGGTGGTGGATCTACGTGAAAACTATAAGATATTCTGCTCGATGGTGGTGTATCCGGTGATACCGAAAGGTATGGTCATCCTAAGAATCATACCAACCGCCATGCACACACTGGAAGATGTGGAACAAACCCTGAACGCTTTTGAAGCTGTTAAGCAGAAGTTGAATAGTGGAGTATATAAAGAAGCTGGAGTAGAAGGAGCAATGGTCGCAAAATCTTAATATTTCTATCATTTAAACTGTTTATTATCGATTTTAGGCCTATATTGCCAGAACTTTAAAATTTATCGATAACCTTAATTACCTTATAACAATGAAAAGATTTGAACAACTTAAGTCAATGGTTGAATCACTAGAAGCTGATTTCGAAAAGTTTTATGACAAAGGAAACAATGCCGCCGGTACTCGTGTAAGAAAAGGTATGCAGGAAATGAAAAACCTAGCGCAAGAGATCAGACTAGAAGTTCAAGACATCAAGAACAAAGGATAATCGATTAACAACCGAAACCGATAAAGAAATTAGGGAGCTGAGAGGCTCCCTTTTTTTATGATCGATATAAAATAATGCTGCTCATTTTATCTATCTTAGATTACAACTGGATACTCATTACCGCGTTTACCATCGAAATTGAAGAAGTTGTATGAATGATTCTGAACTAAGGGAACGCCTTTTCACTGAAGGCATCATGACATTTGGTAGTCTTGATGAGTTCGAAAAATGGCTGGGAACACAATCTCGAGATTTAAATTGGAAAAAGCCCAAAGACCTTTTAAACACTGAGGAGAATACGCAACGTGTGATTGATTTGCTAGGTCGAATGAGGGAGAAGGCTTAGCAATTAATTGAAATACTCTTTCCATTTCTCCACCAATGCAATAGAAGCATCAAATAATGGTGGTTTAACTGTTCTGTTGCATATACCAATAGCTTCCAACCCCGCTTTGAGCGAGCTAGGGTTGCCTTCCTCAGCCAGCATATCATACACGACTTTCAAATCATCGTTTAGCTTGTTTGCAGTGTCATAATCGCCTTTTAATGCCGTGTTGACCATGGTGGTGTATTCTGATGGCATCAGGTTACCAATAACAGAAATCACCCCTTCACCGCCCATTTTGATGATGTCATAAGCGAGCCCATCGTCCCCGGAAAGCAACATGAATTCATCAGGTCTGTTGTCTGCAATCTCTTTACATTGATCCAGGTCACCGGAAGCCTCTTTCATTGCTATAATGTTTGCGTGCTTTGCCAGTTCCAATGTAGTATCTGCTTCCATGTTTGACGCTGTGCGTGATGGTACATTATATAGGATGATCGGATGGGGAAAAGCGTCAGCAAGGAGCTGGTAATGTCTGATGATTCCTTCCTGTGAGGGTTTGCTATAGTAGGGACTAGCAGAAAGGATACCAGCCAGTTTATAGTCTTTCAGGTCTTTAGATTTCTCAATCAGATCATAAGTATTGTTGCCGCCCAGGCCAAAAACCACTGGCTTACTGCCCCGCAAATGATCCAGAACAAACTGCAGGATCTCCAGCTTTTCTTTCCAGGAGAATACGGGAGATTCACCGGTCGTTCCCTGCACGACGATGTAGTCAGCATTTCCCCTTACAATATGATCAAGTAGTTTTCCTAGTGATGAATAATCAATAGTGTAATCAGCATTCATTGGTGTGGCCAATGCCACCCCCGTTCCTTTCAGTTCTGCTTTCATGGGTCACAAAGGTATGAATCGTTGGAGATAGTTTGCTCAAATCATCTTTAAATACCTGACAATATTAGCAATGGCTTTTGGCTTGTTTTCATCCATTTTTAGGGAGAGCTGTAGCAGTTCATTATACTGCTCAGCTTCAAAGCCCACCTTGCATATCGCATTGCTTAGCGCCAGTACGTACTTGTAGTTAGGATTTTCGGAAGTGTCCAGCGAGAGGAGAAAATCGAAAGGTTGTTTAATGAAGAAATCGAGGTGGTCTTTTTTCACCGTGCCGGTGGGGGAGATGTCCTTCTTGCAGAAGACCAGCTTGTCCTCGGAGGGCTTATCCGAAAAGCCCATCCTGGCTATATCTTTTCCATCATTCTTTAGCAGCTCTTCCAGCTTATCGATGGACTCGGCTTTGAACTCACTGGTGTTGTAAAGCACACCGATCTGTGATGATTCAGCATACGTGCAATGTTCCTTATCGGCAATGGTTGGCTTGCCTTTGTGCTTAAGGAAGAGGTTTTTAATCATGCGTGTAAAAGTTCTCTAAATGAAGACTCGTCCAAGATGGTTATACCCAGCGAATCTGCTTTTTCCTTTTTGGCCGGCCCCATATTGGCACCTGCCACCAGGTAGTTGGTTTTAGAAGAAATGCTGCTGGCAACCTTTCCTCCGTGCTGCTTGATCAGGTTTTTCAATTCATCTCTCCCGAATGTTTCAAAAACACCTGACACAACAAATGTAAGGTCTTTGAGTTGATCGCCTGCACCTTCTTGTCGCTCTATTTTGAATGACAGCCCGGCATCTTTCAATCGCTGCACCATGGCCAGGTTTTCTTCATCTTGAAAATAGTCTACCACACTCTCAGCGATGCGATCGCCGATCTCGTGCACGCATACGATCTCTTCAAAGTCCGCTTCCATTAGACGATCAATCGTCTCAAAATGTTGAGCCAATTTTTCAGCCACTGTCTTCCCGACATAACGTATCCCCAATCCAAACAGCACCCGCTCAAACGGGATCTCCTTCGACTTATGAATGGATTCGATGATGTTTTTGGCGGACTTTTCTTTGATCGACCGTTTCGTGGTTTCACCCGTCACCTCATCCACCTCTTCAAATTGCAGGTTGTTAATGTCTTCAAACGTAAGCGAGAACAGGCCACTCAGGTCTTTAATGAGGTCCTTACTCAAAAATCCGGCAATCGTACGTGGACCCAGCGACTCAATGTCCATCGCGTTCCGACTAATGAAATGCTCGATGCGTCCCTGCACTTGCGGTGGGCAGCCCATATTGTTCGGGCAGTAATGCTGGGCTTCTCCTTCTTTTCGGATGAGCTTCGTTCCGCATTCCGGGCATTCGGTGATGTACCGGATCTTCACTAAATCGGGAGAGCGGCTTTCCAGGTTTACGCTGGTGATCTTCGGGATGATTTCTCCGCCTTTTTCCACGTTCACACTATCACCGATCCGTACATCCAACCGCTCAATTTCGTTGGCGTTATGCAAGGAGGCTCGCTTTACGGTGGTGCCTGCCAGCAGTACCGGTTCCAACTCTGCTACCGGCGTAATGGCTCCCGTTCGGCCCACCTGGTAGGTGATGTTATTGAGTTTGGTGATGGCAGATTCCGCTTTGAACTTGTAAGATATTGCCCAGCGTGGGTTCTTGGCGGTGAATCCCAGCTCAGACTGTTGAGCGATATTGTTGACCTTGATTACAATACCGTCTGTTTCTACCTCCAGCTTGTGCCGCTCCTGATCCCAGTGGTTGATGTAATCAAACACCTCATCAATGGTAGAGCAGTTTTTATATGTCTGTGATACATTGAAGCCTGCCTTCTCTAGGAATTTCAGGGATGCTTCATGTGTGTCGAAGGTATTGGTATCATCCAGATAGGAGTAGAGGTAGCAGTCAAGTTTTCGATCGGCCACAATTTTGGAGTCTTGCATCTTCAAGGTGCCGGAGGTGGTGTTTCTGGCGTTAGCATAAAGAGTAAGAGCACTTTTGCCCTCTGCTTCTCGTTGCTCATTTTCTCTTTTCACTCCTTCATTCAGCTCGATGAACTGTTGCTTAGGCATAAACACCTCACCCCGCACTTCAAAGGATGCTGGGTATTCTTCACCCCTGATCTTAAGAGGTATAGAGCGAATGGTTTTGACATTGGTGGTGATATCGTCACCTTTGGTGCCATCACCACGGGTGACCCCTTTGACCAGAATTCCATTCTCATACCTCAGACTGATTGCAACACCATCAAATTTGAGTTCGCAGATGTATTCATAATCATCTGTGCCTAGTCCTCTTTTCACCCGGCCGTCAAAATCAATCAACTCTTCTTTTGAATAGGTATTACCCAGCGATAGCATGGGGTATTTATGTACAACATTTTCAAACTCTTTTGTAATATCACCGCCTACGCGGCTGGTGGGGGAATGTGAAAGTTTTAACTCAGGAAAATCATTTTCGAGCTTTTCCAACTCTTTCAGTTTTTGATCAAACTCAAAATCAGATATTTCCGGATTTGATTCCTGGTAATAGAGGTAATTGTGGTGATTTAACTCCTCCGTGAGTGCTTCAATTTTCTTTTTTGCTTCAGCTGCTTTCATCGAAAACAAATCTATTTCATTCGTTTAGATTATCTATGATTTTTCATTGTTCAAGAATGCATACCCTTCTATTTTTGGAAGTCAGATCAGCAAAGCATTGGAAAGAACAGAACACATTTTAGCGGCAGCATACGCCCATTTTTCAATCAAAGGATATCATGGAACCACGCTGAGTGATATTGCTAACTCACTCAAAATGAGTAAGAAAACCATTTATTTTCGTTTTCGGAATAAGGAGGACTTGTTTGTGGCTGTTGGTAAATGGAAGTTGAATGAGATTGTTAGGCAGTCATTGCAAGTGATTTATTCTGATCGATCTTTTGTAAGGAAACTGGTTGATTACCTGGAGATGGTATTCGAAAATGTTCGCCACATCAATCCAAATGTTCTGCGAGAGGTAGTGGTAGATAAGGGGCATTTGTCTGAGATTGTTTCAGATCACCTATATGGAACTGTATTTGAGCGATTTGCCGCATTGATTGAGCAAGGCAGGAAAGAGGGTATGATCGATGAACGTGTTGATCCTATGGTAACCCTCCTTCTTTATAGTCAAACGTTAAAATCATTCTTATTTGACAAGCCTTCTAATTACCCTCAAGTACAGTTGGAAAAGGAGTTTCATGTGTTTTTATGCAAACAATTGCGGAGCTTTTTCAGGGGTTTGCTCTCGAAAGAAGGAACCATTCAGTTTGATGAACTTTTTGACCAACGTGCTCATTTAGTGAAGGCTTATGCCTGATTGAAAACTATCTTTGCCTTATGCCTACATACAAGGATCACCTGAGTTCCCTGCCCATTTTTTCAACGGTCTCCAAAGCTGCGCAATCACTAGGAGTTGATGCTTACGTAGTTGGAGGTTATGTCCGAGACATAATCCTTAAGCGCCCTTCTAAGGACGTAGATTTTGTGTGCATAGGGAGTGGAATAGCACTGGCGAAAGCTGTTTCCCAATCGCTTGGCAAGGATGCCAGTTTATCGACCTTTAAAAATTTTGGTACTGCTGCTATTCATCATGATGGCTTTGAGTATGAGTTTGTGGGTGCTCGAAAAGAGTCGTACCGAAGTGACTCAAGAAACCCGATCGTGGAAGATGGGACACTGGAAGATGACCAAAACCGCAGGGATTTTTCAATCAATGCAATGGCTATCAGCCTGAATGAAGGAAACTATGGTGAACTCCTGGACCCATTTGATGGGATGGAGGATCTGAGGAATATGCTGATTAGAACGCCACTGGAACCGGGCATAACATTTTCCGACGACCCATTGCGAATGCTTAGAGCCATCCGATTTGCGACTCAGCTACAGTTTGATATTGAACCAGGCACATTTCAGGGAATCATTGACCATGTTGATCGTATTTCGATTGTTTCCCAGGAACGCATTACTGATGAGCTGAACAAAATCATTTTAGCAGATAAACCCTCATACGGATTTCAACTCCTTTTTCACAGTGGATTGTTAAAGCTGATATTCCCTGAGATGGCAAATCTTCAAGGTGTTGAGAAGATCAACGGGAAGGGACATAAAGATAATTTTTATCATACCATTCAGGTACTGGATAATATCTGTGAGATGACAGATGATTTATGGCTGAGATGGGCAGCTATCCTGCATGATATTGCCAAGCCGGCTACCCAGCGTTTCAATGAAAAGGTGGGCTGGACGTTTCATGGACATGAAGATTTGGGAGCTAAATGGGTGCCGAAGATTTTCAAGAAACTGAAACTCCCGCTGGACGACAGAATGAAGTATGTGCAGAAGCTTGTTCGGCTTCATCTGAGACCAATTGCGCTGGTAAACGATCGCGTAACTGACTCTGCTGTTCGAAGAATGGTTTTTGAAGCAGGAGAGGACGTTGGTGATCTTATGACATTATGCAAGGCAGATGTCACCTCAAAAAATCCAGAGCGGGTGAAGAAATACAGAGGCAACTTCAAAAAGGTGGAAAAGAAGATCAGTGAGGTAGAGGAAAGAGACCGGATCATGAATTTTCACCCACCGATATCAGGGGAACAAATCATTGAAGTGTTTGACATCAAACCATCCAAAGTGATTGGTAATATCAAGAATGAGATCAAAGATGCTATCCTAGATGGGCGGATTAAAAATGATGAAAAGGAGGCTTTCGATTTAATGTTAAAAATTGGTAAAAAACACGGGCTTGTAGCCAGGGATAAATACATTTCAGGCTCCAAAGACAAATAACTATGTTTGCACGCTGTTAGATTAATTATGAATATGAAAAAACTACTTTTTATACTTGGTGTTGTTACTGTTGGTTTTGCAAATGCCCAAAGCCAGGAGATTGTTCCTGGTGACTCTATTCCCTGGGAGCTTCGGAAGCAATCTTTTATTTACAATACGGCTAAGATGTTCAACGATCCCGTTGTAGCCAGAACGGCTTTATACAACTTGTTAGCTGAAAACCCTGGGAATGTAGCACTATACGATTCGCTTGCATTACTTTATCTACAGTATAATCAGAATGCTTCGGCAGCTTTGGTGGCTCAGCAGGCTTTGCAGATTAATCCCCAGGATCAATTTGCAATGGAAATAGCCGCTACCGGTTTCGATAATTTAGGTGCTAAGGACCGAGCTTTGAATAACTACGAAAAACTTTACCTGGCAAATGGCGACATTAATACACTTTATAAAGTCGCCTTTCTGCAATTTGAGCTTGATAGATATGCTGAGGCTAATACCTCATTAGATATTATCATGGGAGACCCACAGTCAGATAAACGCACCATCCGTTTTCCTACCACTGATAAAAAAGGGCAGGATGTCAAACTTAAAGTGGCCGCTCATAGGGTAAAAGCAATGATACTGGAAGATAAAGGAGATACTGAGGGAGCCAAAGCTAAATACCTGGAGGTATTGGAAATGCATCCTGGATTTCAGATTGTACAGCAGCAGCTAAGGGAAATGACAAAACCCAAAACAGACGGGGAGTAACTCTTTACTCCTCTGATTTGTTTTTTAAGGATTCCAGCCAGTTTAAGAGTTCATCATAAACCTTTTGGTGAGTTTGCGCTAAGACTACCATGGTTCCTTGAAATGAGGCACTAACGGTGGCTATAGTCTGTCCTTCATCAGATTCTAAAGACCAAACGTAGATTCTCTTAACCATTCTTGCCTTGCTTGTCCAGGAAAGGGTATGAGGCTTTTTGAATGCCTGTATCTGGGACGTACCGTGCGATCGCCCTTGCACCCATTTGAAAGTGGAGCCTTCAGCTTGTTCACCATCTAGTGTTACTTTCTTAACATCACTCATCCAGTTTGGCCAGTCTTCCATGTCCACGAGGATATCCCAAACTTTATTGATGTCGGCATTGATAATCGTTGAATGCGAGTCTCGGATGCTAGCGTTCTCGTTAATCTGACCTTTTTGAGCGAGTGCGTTAAGCTTTTTCATGCGTGATCTTTTTCTAGGCTTTATAAGCTAAGTTATTCAACTTCCGAAATTTCCCCGTCATTTTTAGTATCCTTCTTTATAAGACCGGAAGTCATTACCAGGCTGGTTACGATAATTACAAAAAGAAGAATGCCGGATTTGAAACCTTCAAATTTAAATTCTTCCGGGATAGAGTAGAATAAAAGCAATGTGATAAGACCTCTTGGTCCAATAGCTATAGCTCGTTTGAGGTTGTCATGTTTATATGGTAAGAAAGATAAAAACCTACTGATGTAAATAACGGCTATAATGGCTGCACTGATGATGGCAACCTTTATATCTAATAGGGTAGATAAGGCGATAGAAAATCCAAAAATGACAAAAAAGAAGGTCCTTACCACAAACGCCGATTCAATAGTGATCATGAGGAATGCTTCCCTGATGTTCTCAATTGCCAGGGGGCGAAGGTATTTCTTGAGCCTTCCTACAAAGAATAGTTTGTAGTTGTTAAGGATTAACCCAAACACCAAAATAATAAGGAGAGATGAGAGGTGCATGAGCTTGCCAATGCTAAACAGAAGGAATAATACCCCAATCATGAGGAAAAGTTTGACCTTGGTTTCCATATTTTGAAAAATATAGATCAGCACGTAGGAGAGGATCACAGAAGTAACGATGGTAATTACAAGACTAAATGTAAAGTCTCCCAGAACAATCACATTGCTGGTGGGCTGAGCCAATTCTACCAAAAAGTAAAAAATCATGATGCCCAGAATATCCGAGAAGGTGCTTTCATAGATATGAAATTCTTCATCTTCTTCATCCAGGTTTACTACAGAGGGGATAACGATTGCACTACTGATTATCGATAAAGGTGTGGCATAAACAAGCGCCGTGGACCATTCCATGTTTTTAAATGAGAATATGAGTATGCCAGCTATGCTAAACATGCAAATCAGCAACCCTGCCAATGCAATCACAAATGATTTGGTGATGAGTCTGAATTTTTCCTTTGCAATTTTGAGTTCAAGAGCAGCTTCCAATACGATCAGTATCAGGCCGAGTGTTCCCAGAACTTCCAGTATCCGTATCCTATTAAAAATGTCGAGAATCGTTTCTTTCTCTACTCCCAGAATTCCAATGAATTCTCTACCTACCACACCCAGTAAAATCAGCAACAGAACTGACGGAATATTGGACTTCTCCGAAATGCGATTAAATAGATAGGACAGAATAATGATTATCGAAGAAGCGATGATGATATAGTACTCCATTTCTATTTATTAGCTGACTAAATTAACAATTCAATCTTAGTGAATGGAAATAGGAACTAAATGATTCACTTAGAAGTTAGATTTGCCAATCTTAATTTTAAGAAATGGAAAAAGCCACATTTGGATCAGGGTGCTTTTGGTGCACAGAAGCAATGTTTCAACGGTTAAATGGAGTTTCTAATGTGAAATCGGGTTACGCTGGTGGATCTATGAAGAACCCCACTTACAAAGAGGTTTGTTCTGGTAAGACCGGACATGCTGAGGTCATTCAATTCGAATATGATCCAGATGTCATCTCATATGATGAATTGCTTGAGGTTTTCTGGAAGACACACGATCCCACCACGTTGAACAGACAAGGGAATGATGTGGGAACACAATATAGATCCGTAGTTTTTTATCACAATGAAAAACAAAAGGAGTTGGCAGAGGCCTACAAATTGAAACTTAATGAGTCCAACATTTGGCCAGACCCAATTGTAACGGAGATTTCACCGCTCAATGATAATTTCTACCCGGCGGAAGTGGATCATGACAACTATTACAATGAAAACAGCAGCCAGCCGTATTGCGCTTTTGTGGTAGCCCCGAAAGTTGAAAAGTTCAAAAAGGTTTTTGCTGAAAAGCTCTCTTAATTGTAGTGCTTACTAAGATGATGGACATGTAACCTTATTTTGTCTACTCTGGAGGTTACGTGCTTTACATACTTGAAAAGCTCGGTCTCAAGTAGGTATACCTGGCCATCGTATGAATTGTATCCAACATCATTTGCGGTTTCCTCTGCTTCTTTTTCTATTTCACGCATAGCTTTGCATTCTTCGCCCATAAAGGTGATGAAGCTCTGCGTATCATACTGTTCTTCAAATTTCTTGATGTCCTTCAGTGTCTTTTTTATTTCCTTGTCATCGCTGGTTCGGGACAGCTTTACCAAAACATCGTAGAGTACAGAATCATAATGATGGATTTCATTAAGAAGATTAAGTATTTTCCCTCTATACGTCTCGTCTGTGCATAGTTGTTGCAAGCCCTCGTAAGAGGATAGCTTGTCTGCTTCCAGATCCCAATCGTAAGTAATTTGATCTATCTTTTCATCCAAACGCTCTTCCTCCTGTGCTAAACCACAGATCGAAAACAACAGAAAAGCGCTAAAAAAAATGGTTTTCATAATTTTAAGCTCTAGATAACTGGTTAAATCAAAATTCGATCCAAAAAAGATTGAATGACGCTAAGATATGTATTAGTCCCTATTCGATTTCTACGTATAAAGCCTGATTTTTGGATTCCTGTTTGACTGTACTTAACTATTAATACGATGAATAAAACGATATATTTTTTATTTGTAATGGTCTCCTGCACTATTTCAGGTCAACAATCTTCAGAAGTTATTAGTGCGGAAAAGCTAATTGAATTGAAAAGTGAGGGTATAAAGGTTATTGATATACGAACAAAGGGGGAGTATGACCAAGGACATATTCCTGGGGTTATTCACATTGATTTTTTAGGAGATGATTTTTTAGAGAAGATCAGGAAAGAGGGTGCTTCAGAGCCTATCATTATCCATTGTGCTAGTGGGGGGAGAAGCGCAAAAGCTGCTAAAATATTGAAAGAGGATGGTTTTGAGCGGGTTTACGATTACTCAGGAGGTTTTAAGGAGTGGTCCTCCAAAGGCCTGGAAATTGAAAGGGAGTGAGGTGCTCATCCGGAAAACGAGCATTTGATAGTGTGGCTTTGGCAGAGGAAGCTCTGATTCAGCATCATATTAGAAATGATTATAAAAAAGGTGAAGGGCCAATTAATGTTTATGAATGCAGGGAGTGTGGAAATTGGCATTTTACATCCAAAGGCACTGAGCATGAGCTTTTTAATGACAAAAAAATTGTAAAAAGGATTGAAGGGGAAAGGAGAGCGTTTCTTTGGGAGCAAAAGTTTAGATAAAAAAAGAACCGCTCCGTTGGGCCGAAGCGGTCCGGATCCAACGTATTTATTATGAGAAGATTAATAATTAGTGATGAATCCTGATGCAAATAGAACGAATTTTATTGAAATAGTTATATTATTTTATATTAACGGTTAATAAATATTATATAAAACAAGAATCAAGATCAAGTTATTCAACGACTTCAAGAGGGGAATGAGCGATTCGTTTCCAATAAATTGAACGGTGAACTCCAAAATGATGATAGAAGATCCGAATTGGTAGGAGGTCAGTCTCCATGGGCCATTGTTTTGAGCTGTGCGGACAGTCGTGTAGTCCCAGAATTGGCGTTTGATACCGGGTTAGGTGAATTGTTCGTGCTACGAGTAGCGGGGAACATTGCCAATACGGACACCATTGCCAGTATTGAATACGCTGTAGCTCACTTAGGTACTGGCGTAATTGTGGTTATGGGCCATGAAAGCTGCGGAGCAGTAGGAGCTGCTCTTGCAGGTGGTGACAATGGTTACAATCTAAATCACTTACTTGCTCAGATTGAACCTGCCAAGGCACAAGCTGGGAGCGATGACGTAAATACAGTAGTGAAAAAGAACGCTGAACTATCAGCCAACGATTTATATGACAGATCATCCATAATTAAAGGTGCTGTAGATGGGGGTAAACTCAAGATTGTTTCTGCCTTCTATAACCTTGGAAGCGGCAAGGTTGATTTTATCTAAACTGAAAGTAAATCATTAAGGACCACTCGATTCTTTCGAGTGGTCTTTTTAATTATCGTTGTTTCGATTATTTAGATCTCTCACCAAAAAATTGATTCGCTGCATATCTCCTATGAGGTCATCCATGTGGGTTTTTTCCAGGTCCACTTTGGCTTTTTCCTGAAAGCTATCCGTAATTTCTCTTTCCACCAGAATAAACGTATCAATACTCTTTGAAAGCTGTTTTACCAGGTTTTTAGTATGATAAAGTCGCTGATAAAACTCCGTCAGCATCCGGTTATGCTTGGTATAGTAATCAAGAGGTGGAGTTTTGTTATTGATACTTGCAAGCAATATCTCAAAATTGGCGATTGACTCTCTATCGATTTGCTCCAGTTTAGGGAGGTATGTTGTGTTGATGTAATCTTTTAACACTTTCAAAGAAACTATTAGCGTATCTTCTGAATCCAGGACGTGCGCTTGAATTTTCCCTTTTTTAGTGGGATTTAATCCATTTACGTTACTGGGTAAAATCCCGCTGACCACTCCACCAAGACCAAATATTCCACCAATGGTTTCTGTTGTTCCTTTCAATGCACGGTATAAGCTAAAACCATTCGGAATCAGTAGGTAATATTCCTGAATATATTCATCCACATTTCTGATGTGTAATGTCATATCTTCAGGTATGCGCATCGATTCCTCATAAGCATTTATGGATTGAATAATGGTAGCAATCCTAACAGAGTCAGAGGTATGGAGGGAGCTTTCTAGATTTTTAGATTCAAGATTAAGGTCTGCTACACGCACATTCAGCTCTCTATAATATCGTGGGTAGTTGGCAATTGCCTCAAAATAATTATGAGACATTTTCAGCTGACTTTTGCTTAAAGGGGCACATGAAGCAAAGAATAGGAAGACAACAATCAGGATACGAAAATATTTCATGCGTTAAATCTCATCATATTATTGAATAAATGCGATTGTAGCCGGAAAACTTTCATGAGGGCAGGTGTTGTTTTATCTTTGAATCTCAATTAAACCAAAGCATCAAGAAGTTATCTTCTTATTTAAAGACCAGAAAAGCACACCTTTAAAATACGCACGTCTCCAAAAAGAAAGGAGTGGTCTGTGATACTGGATATAGCAATTTTTGCTATCTACGTTGTTTTGGTTTTCCTTGTAGGACTTTATTTCTACAGAAAGAATAAAACCAGTGATGATTATTATGTTGCCGGCAGGAATGTCTCTAGCTGGCATATTGGACTTTCCGTAGTAGCTACAGATGTGGGTGGAGGTTTTTCCATAGGGTTAGGAGGACTGGGATTTACCATGGGCCTTTCAGGTTCCTGGCTGCTATTCACTGGGTTAATTGGTGCCTGGATGGCGGCCGTCCTTTTGATTCCAAAAGTCTATCAGCTGCCAGGCATTCAGAAAATGACCACTCTGCCACAGATATTTGAGCATTTTTATGGTAAACGTGTAGCAATTTTGGCAGGAATTATTACTACGGTTGGATACCTTGGCTTTACAAGTTCTCAAATTATTGCAGGAGCAAAACTCGCCACGGGCACTTTTGAAGGATTTTCCTTTGAACATGCAGTGTTATTGATGGGTGTGGTGGCCGTGGGATATACCATTTTAGGTGGGCTCAAAGCCGTGATCTACACAGATACGGTGCAATGGATTATTTTGATGGCTGGGTTGCTCTTTGCGGGGATTCCGTTTGCCTACGATGCAATTGGGGGATGGCCTGCAGTAAATGCCATCGCGAACAAAGATTATCTCACGCTAACAAACCTTACGTGGAAAGATTTAGTTAACTGGGCAATAACTATTATTCCAATTTGGTTTGTTGGAATGACTCTGTACCAACGGATTTTTGCAAGTCGTGGAGAAAAGCAGGCCAGGAAAGCCTGGTTTATTGCGGGGCTGTTTGAGTGGCCGCTAATGGCTTTCCTGGGTGTGATTTTGGGCTTGTTTGGTCGAGTGGCTTATGAGCAAGGAATCTTTGAAGTGGTTGGGTATGCAGCCAATATGGATATGGATCCGGAGTTGGGATTGCCAGTGTTACTTCGTACAGTCCTTCCACATGGACTTATGGGGCTGGTGCTTGCGGCCTATTTTTCTGCAGTTATGTCTACAGCAGATAGTTGCCTTATGGCATCTTCCGGATCATTCCTTACAGATATCCTACGATTTAAGGATAAAGGGTTGGAGGAGATGGATAAAAAGGCTTTGAGGTCTTCTCAGGGAGCAACATTGATATTAGGGGTGATTGCATTAATCATTGCATTATCGCTGGAAAACGTACTGGAGGCCATGTTGTTCTCATATGCGTTTATGGTTTCGGGCTTGTTCGTGCCAATCATTGGAGCTTTTTACTGGAAAAAAGCAACAAAATTGGGTGCTTTTGTTGCCATGCTTTTGGGTGGAATTGTGACAACTACGCTTACATTATTGGAAATTCAATGGTTTGGACTTGATCCGAACCTTTATGGAATAATTAGTGCCGCAATTGTGTTTATCAGTATTGGATTAATAAAAAATAACATAGAAAAATGAATATAACCTTTAAGAAATATTTCCCCGCCCAGACAGTGGGCCTGTATGAAAAGGAGGAAGTTGTCAGCTTCCTGCATCGATATTTAGATGATTTTGGAGATCCAAAAGATGACATCAGGAAGTGCATTGAATATGCACTAAATGCTGGCAAACACCCCGGAGGATTAATCCTGACAGCATGGGACGGAGAGACGATGGTAGGCGCGACAATCATCAATAAGACCGGTATGGCGGGATATATACCGGAAAACATCCTTGTATATATTGCTACGCACTCAGACTATCGAGGAAAAGGAATTGGCGGTCAGCTAATTGAGCGTTCGTTTAAGGAAACCGAAGGGGATATCGCACTGCATGTGGAGCCTGAAAACCCGGCTAAACACCTTTATGAAAAATTAGGATTCACCAATAAATACTTGGAAATGCGATGGAAGAGACCGCAATAAACGATCTCATAACCTTTAGAAAAGAGCTGCATCAGCACCCGGAAGTATCACAAAAAGAAAAGGAAACGCAGAAACGAATCATTCATTTTCTGAAAGAGTCAGGGATAGAAGGTAAACCGATTGGTGGTACCGGTGTGTTTGTGATGTTCGATAGCGGGAGAGAAGGGAAGACCATTATGCTTCGTTCTGACCATGATGCACTGCCAATACAGGAGATTAATGATTTTAAACATAAATCTCTGATTGATGGGGTTTCTCATAAATGTGGACATGATGGTCATACAGCAATTATGTGCGGAGTTGCAAAATATTTCAAGGAAAATCCGATCTCTGAAGGGATGTTGATATTAGTATTTCAACCAGCTGAAGAAAACGGGGAGGGGGCTAAAGCAGTGCTTGCGGATGATCTGTTTGATTTTGAACCTGACCTGGTTTTTGCGATGCACAACCTGCCAGGCTATCCATTGCACCAGGTGGTGATCAAAGACAAAAACTTTACAACAGCTGCAAAAAGCATCATCATCAAGCTTTCAGGAAAGACGTCTCACGCAGCAGAGCCTGAATTAGGAATCAATCCGGCAAAGGCTATTGCGGAATTAATTGGAATGTTTGAACGCGAAAGTGAACCGGAATTGAATAGAGATGATTTTGCGCTTGCATCACCAGTACACATTGATATGGGTGAAAAGTCCTATGGCATTACCGCAGGCTATGGTGAAGTTCATTATACACTTAGGACCTGGAATAGTGAGGTGATGAAGGATTTTGCCGAAAGGATTGTTCGAAGGACAGAGGAGATCGCTAAGACCCATCAATTAAAGTTGGACATTGATTGGACCGAAGAATTTGATTCTAACAATAATCACCCGGCACCAATGGAAGTGATACGAAAGGCAATCCAAGCAAATGAGCTTGATTACTTTGAGCGCCAACGACCGTTTAAGTGGGGAGAGGATTTTGGTCTTTTTACGCAACAATTTCCCGGAGCAATGTTTGGGATAGGCTCAGGAGAAGCTTGTCCTGCGCTGCACAATCCGGATTATGATTTTCCTGATGAGATCATAGAGACAGGAATAAATATGTTTACCGCCATTGTTGAAAAAGCGATTGATGGATAGTACGTCATATATTGAGCTAAGCAAAGAAGCTTACAAAAACAACCTTCAATTCCTACGGTCATTAATTAAAGAGGGGGCACGCATTTCTTCGGTAGTGAAGGGGAATGCTTATGGTCACGGCATTGCTGACTTTGTGCCAATGGCTGAGGAAATGGGAATCGATCATTTCTCGGTTTATAGTGCTGATGAGGCTGCAGAAGTATTTAAAGCCATTAGGAAAGATAGCACCGAATTAATGATTATGGGCCATATCGCCAATGAGGATTTGAAGTGGGCCATATCGAATGATATTTCTTTTTTTGTTTTCGAATTTGACCGATTAAGAGTTGCTGCTGAAAAAGCACGTATTTTGAATAAGAAAGCACGGATTCATATTGAGTTTGAAACGGGGATGAATCGTACGGGGTTTGATGAAGAAGAGGTCAACAGGCTCATTCCAGTCTTGAAGGAGTATGAAGATAATCTGATCATTGAGGGGGTATGTACCCACTATGCAGGGGCTGAGAGTATCGCAAACTATTTACGTGTTCAGGATCAGAAGAAAAACTTCAATCAATTGGCTCAGTTGTTGGTTGATAATGGTATCGAACCGAAAACACGTCATACCTGTTGTTCAGCCGCTTCCATTCGACTCCCGGAAATGCATGAAGACATGGTGCGAATCGGAATTCTTCAGTATGGATTTTGGCCTAGTCGTGAGATATTCATTGAATACCTGAAAGGAAAGAAGGATAAAATAGAACCCTTGAGGCGGCTGATCACGTGGAAAAGCTCCATAATGAGTGTAAAACACATTGAAATGGGGGAATTTGTAGGGTATGGTACCACCTATCTGGCACAACGAGACATGAAGATTGCAACAGTGCCAATTGGCTATTCACATGGCTTCAGCCGATCATTAAGCAACACGGGTCGTGTTTTGATAAATGGATTCCGTGTTCCGGTCATTGGCATGGTGAATATGAACAATCTTGCAGTGGATGTATCGGAGATTGATGAAATAAGAAAAGGAGACGAAGTAACTTTAATAGGTAAAAGTGGGGATGTTGAAATAAGTGTAGCATCGTTTGGTGAGCTTAGCGACCAGTTGAATTATGAATTGTTGACACGATTACCAACTAGAATCCCACGAATAATCAAAGACTAATGGCATACATTGAACTATATAAGGATAAGCTAAAGAAGAACTACCAGTTTCTGGACGATCTTTTCAAAGAGAATGACATTGAGTGGGCAGTTGTCTCAAAGCTGCTCTGTGGCAATGAAAAATACCTAAAAGAGGTCATTGATCTTGGCGCAAAAGAGATCTGTGATTCCAGAATAAGTAATCTGGAGGCCATTAAAAAAATAGATCCCAATGTTCAGACGGTTTACATAAAGCCACCAGCAAAACGCAGTATTCCACGTCTTGTGAAATATGCCGATGCAAGCTTCAATACGGAATACAAAACCATCAAATGGATTTCAGATGAAGCGGTGAAACAAAATAAGAAGCACAAGGTCATCATCATGATCGAGCTGGGAGATTTAAGAGAAGGGGTAATGGGCGATCATCTGATGGATTTTTATGAATCTGTTTTTAATCTTCCAAACATCGAGGTAACAGGAATTGGAGCCAATCTTAACTGTTTGTATGGAGTGATGCCATCAGAAGATAAACTTGTACAACTATCTCTATATGAGCAACTTATAGAGGCTAAATTCAATAGAAAGATTCCATGGGTGACAGGAGGAACCTCTGTGGTGATTCCATTGCTTTTTAGAAAGCAGGTACCTGACGGAATTAATCATTTTAGAATTGGTGAAACCTTGTTTTTTGGATTGGATTTATTCACTCAGGAAGTAGTCCCAGGGATGGAAGGAGATGTGTTCAAGCTTCACTCTGAGATAATTGAGATTACCGAAAAACCTAAAATTCCCATTGGATATATGGAAGCTAATCCATCCGGGGAGACGTTCGAAATCAATGAAGACGATTATGGCAAAACATCTTACAGAGCCATTCTCGATATTGGGCTCTTAGACGTTTCAGAGGACTTTCTCATTCCTGATGATGACTCTATAGAGATCACAGGCGCCAGCTCTGATATGCTGATCGTAGATTTGGGAGAATCGAGTGAAAAATACAAGGTAGGAGACCTGGTATCTTTCAAATTGAAATACATGGGAGCGCTGGGAATTTTCAACTCCGATTACATTGAAAAAAGAGTAGTCTGAAAGTATCCTGATACTTCCTACTTTTGCACAAAACCTAATCGAAATGTCTGCAGATTTTCAGCGTAAGAAACTGGGGTACTTTTTCCGTATCCTGGACCTTAATAGCAACGGATGCCTACAAATGGATGATTTCACCGAGATGGTGGAAAAAGTACGTGTAACCCTGGGATATGAGCCAGGAAGCAAAGAACATAAGCGAATCACGGATAAAGCGGTTAAACTTTTCAATTCACTGGTAAAAGATATCAAGCCTTCCAGCTTCAATCAGGTCATGGAAAGCGAGTGGGTAGACTTCTTTTTGAAGGAAGTGATCCTTTCAGGAGATGAAGATACGCTTGATGATTATAAAGAGTTGATCTTCAACTTCATGTTCGATTTTTTTGATCAGAATCGTGATGGATTCATTTCGAAAAAAGAGTATGAAGACTTCTATGACATTTTTGGTATCGACCGATCCTATTGTGATAAGGCCTTCAGTCTGCTTGACAAAACGCAGAGCTACAAGCTTTCCAGGTATGATCTGATGAATGCAGTTGAAGAATTCTTTGCGGCTAGTGACCCGACTTTGCCGGGTAACTGGATTTTTGGTAACTGGGAATCAGAGCCACACGCAGTGCTGTAAACTTTACAGCTTATCTAAAAGATTTTCATCTACCAGATTCGGAAGTGTCACTTTCAATCCTGGAGTACGATTCATTTCTCTTTTGATAGCGAACAAGGCCTCTTCGTTTCGCGCCCAGCTTCTTCTGGCAATGCCATTATTCACATCATAGAAAAGCATGGATTTTAATCTTCGGTCTGCTTCTTTAGTTCCATCCAGGAGCATTCCAAAGCCTCCGTTGATCACTTCACCCCAGCCAACTCCACCACCATTGTGAATGGAAACCCATGTAGCCCCTCGGAAGCTGTCTCCAATTACATTCTGGATAGCCATATCTGCTGTGTAACGACTACCATCATAGATATTGCTTGTTTCACGGTAAGGGGAATCCGTACCACTTACATCATGATGATCTCTACCTAACACGATAGGCGCTGAAATATCGCCTGACTTGATAGCTTGATTAAATGCTTCAGCAATTTTTGATCTTCCTTCTGCATCTGCGTATAAGATTCTGGCCTGAGACCCAACGACCAGCCGGTTGTTTTCAGCTTCTTCTATCCATCGAATGTTGTCTTGCATTTGCTGTTGAATCTCAGCAGGGGAGTTGGACTTGATCGCTCTCATGACCTCCAATGCGATCTGGTCTGACTTTCGTAGATCTTCTGCTTTGCCTGAAGTACACACCCATCGGAACGGACCGAATCCATAATCAAAACACATCGGGCCGAGGATGTCTTGAACATAAGAAGGATACTTAAAATCAATCCCATTTTCGGCCATTACATCACCTCCGGCACGTGATGCTTCCAGTAAAAAAGCATTACCATAGTCAAAGAAGTACGTGCCTCTTGCTGCATGTTTATTTACTGCGGCAGCATGTCTTCTGAGTGTTTCTTGTACTTTTTCCTTGAATTTTGTGGGGTTGTTACGGATCAGATCGTTTGATTCCTCAAAACTTAACCCCACCGGATAGTAACCACCAGACCATGGATTGTGCAGAGATGTCTGATCTGAACCCAATTCAACGGTAACTTCTTCTTCATAAAATCGCTCCCATACATCCACCACATTTCCAACAAATGCGATGGAAACGACTTCCTCTTTTTCCTTTGCTTCTTTGACTCTGGCAACTAGTCTGTCAATATCTTCAATGATTTCATCGACCCATCCTTGTTCGTGTCGCTTGTGAGCAGCGCTCGGGTTCACTTCGGCACAAACCGTGATACAACCTGCGATGTTTCCAGCCTTTGGTTGTGCACCACTCATTCCTCCAAGCCCGGCGGTCAGAAAGATTTTTCCTGCTGGAGAGACACCCGATCCAAGTTTCTTTCGGAAGGCATTCATCACGGTAATGGTAGTTCCATGAACAATTCCCTGGGGACCAATGTACATATACGAGCCAGCGGTCATTTGACCGTATTGGGTTACTCCCAGCGCATTGAATCGTTCCCAGTCATCTGGTTGTGAATAGTTAGGGATCATCATGCCATTAGTAACAACCACTCTTGGAGCATCTTTATGTGAGGGGAAAAGGCCCATAGGGTGTCCGGAATACATATGGAGTGTTTGCTCATCTGTCATGGTGGCTAGATACTGCATGGTAAGGAGGTACTGAGCCCAGTTTTGGAAAACGGCACCATTTCCACCATAAGTGATCAGCTCTTCTGGGTGTTGAGCGACGGCAGGATCCAGGTTGTTTTGGATCATCAACATGATGGCAGCTGCTTGCCTGGATTTGGCAGGGTATTCCTCGATTGGGCGTGCGTACATGTCGTATTCAGGCATAAAACGATACATGTAGATTCTACCAAAATCATTTAGCTCTTCAGCAAATTCAGGAGCTAACTCTGCGTGCCACTCTTTAGGGAAGTACCGAAGTGCGTTTTTTATGGCTAGCTTCTTTTCCTCAGCAGTAAGAATATCCTTTCGTTTTGGTGCCCGATTAACACCTTCTTTCAATGATTTTTTAGCTGGAAGCTTGTCAGGAATGCCTTGTAATATTTGTTCTTGAAATGTCATATCTAATTTCTTTTAACCGCTAAGTGCACTGAGGTTATCACAGAGTTCTCAGAGGGATCTCTGATTTCACTGCTGTAAATAATTAATAACTATCAAAGTCACTACTAAAGTCTGTATCCAACGAGATTCCCTCTGCATCAGCCGTTTCCCATGCAACTCTAATCAGCTCTTTATTTCTAATCATTTCAATAGCGGTTTCCATCCTATCATTCATCACTCCATCTTCGGTTATGTGATCGATTTTACTTCTCACATGTTCGTGGATAGCAGCAATAATTTTACTTGATTTTAATGGTCTGTGAAAGTCTAGTGACTGAGCAGCACAGAACACCTCAACACCGATGATTTTTTCAACATTTTCAACCACGCGTAATGTTTTACGTCCAGCAATGGAGCCCATGCTTACATGGTCTTCTTGTCCTAAGGAAGTTGGGATGCTATCAGCACTCGCAGGAAAACACAATCCTTTGTTTTCGCTGGCAAGCGCAGCAGTAGTGTATTGTGGGATCATGAATCCTGAATTAGTACCAGTTTCTTTTAAAAGCAGTTTGGGTACCCCGGGTGTATCACCTTCCAGTGATAAATAGATTCTACGGTCAGATATATTACCTACTTCTGCAGCAGCCAGACAAGCATAGTCTATCGGTAGTGCCATGGGTTGGCCATGGAAGTTACCACCACTGATGGTATGATCCTTACTAAAAACAATCGGGTTATCGGTAACGGAGTTGATTTCTACTTCCAGCATTTCTTTCACATGCAGCCATGCGTTGCGTGATGCTCCATGCACTTGTGGCATACATCGAAGCGAGTAGGGATCCTGAACACGAGCACAATTCGCATGTGAATGAACGACCTCTGATCCATCAAGAAGGTGGCTGATGAAAGCTGCAACATGTCGAGTTCCTTTGTAGGCTCGAACGTCGTGCAATTCAGGTGAAAATGGCTTAACAGAGGCCAGCAATCCCTCTATCATCATCGCACCTGAAATATCAGCATGTGTCAGCACATTTTGAAGTCGCTCTATGATTGAAACAGCATGTGCAGCAATAAACTGAGTTCCGTTGATCAAACCAAGTCCTTCTTTGGCTCCAAGCTGGATAGGAGAAAGATTCTCTTTTTGCAACCACTCATCAGATGGAACGAACTGGCCATTGAGTTTCACTTTCCCCAAACCAATTAAAGGAAGGAATAAATGGGATAGGGGAGCCAGGTCCCCAGATGCTCCAACCGACCCTTGTTCCGGTACAAGTGGAATTACGTTTACATCAATATGAAAAATGATTCGATCGATGGTATCCTCACGTACCCCTGAGAAACCTTTTGCCAGGGCATGAACTTTTAAGATCATCATTAATTTGGCCAATTCATCGGCGATAGGATCACCTAAACCAACAGCATGACTCATTAGTAGGTTTTTCTGAAGGGTGCTGGTTTCTTCTTTGGAAATCTGAGTCGTGCAGAGTGGACCAAAGCCTGTATTGATCCCGTAAACAGCTTTATCTCCGTCGGCAATGGCTTTTACTTCATCTGCACTCTTCCTGATCTTTCTGCGTGTATTTTCTGAGATGATTCCTTTAGTCTTACCTCTAGAGATGGATAATGCAATTCCAGCAGTAAGATGGTCTTCGCCGTAATGAAAAACTTCCGGGTTGCTTGTCATATTGAAAAGGTTGTTTAGGCAACAAATTTAGCTGACGCTTCTATAAGCTCCTACATACATGCATGTGAGTTTGTGCCTTGGTATTATCACAAATATTACATGAATAGATTAGAAAATTTCATAAATCAAAATAATCAAATTGGTATAGAACTTGACAATGGGATTTTGGGATGTTATAAACTCAACTAATCCCATAACTACAATGAGAAATTTGTACCTAGTACTATTGCTGTCCATAGTGGTCGGCTGTGTACAGAAAGAAGAAAGTAAGCAATTAACCTTCACAGAAGGTCAGGTAATTGCAAGGGGTAAACAATTGGTTTCTTTGGGAGCTTGCCATGATTGCCACACACCAAAAGTGTTTAATGAAACAGGTATGCATTTAGACCAATCCAGGCTGCTTTCAGGCCACCCATTTGGCTCCATTCTTCCTAAAATCGATGAGCAAGTTTTTAGACCCGGACATTGGACCTACTTTAATGAACATTTTACAGCAGCTGTTGGTATGTGGGGAATGACTTTTTCAAAAAACCTGACACCCCATGAGACCGGCTTAAAAGGATGGACCCCAGAGGTTTTTATTGCTACTATGAGAAAAGGTAAGCATATGGGTATTGAGTCTGCACGACCTATTATGCCACCTATGCCATGGGAAAATCTAAAAGATCTTCCCGATGAAGACCTGATAGCAATATTCAAATATCTGCAGTCGATTCAACCTGTTGACAACTATGTACCGGAACCAATGAATCCCGAACAAGCCCTCGCATTTAAAAATTGAGAACGTTGATATTTTAGAAAATGCTTTGACATATTGACACAAAAAAACCGGGTGGCTACTAACCCACCCGGCGTGTTAAACCTATATCCTATCATTGGGTACCTTGTATGAAGAAGTTCTCAACAATTAGGATAAAAGTAAAACGCTAATAGAACATTTTGGTTTTGGGCATTTTTACAAAACAAACCAACCATTCGATAAAACTTAGAAGAATGTCGTTTGTGCTACACGATACGTATTTGCATGAGCTTCCAAAATATGTTTAATATCTTTTGAATAGCCTCCACCCATTGAAGCTACTATTGGAAGGTCATTTTTCTTTGCGGCTTCAATTACTATCTGATCTCTTTGCTTACACCCCTCAATAGTTAAACTCAATCGACCCAGTTTGTCAGTTTCTAATACATCTACTCCAGACTGGAAAAAGATAAAATCAGGTTCCACTTTGTCTAATAACAGGTTTAGGTTTTTATCCAGTGTAGATAGATAGGTTTTATCCTCCGTGCCATCTTTGAGGGCGATATCTAAATCAGACTGTTCTTTTTGCAAAGGGTAGTTTCGTTCTCCATGTACACTGAAGGTGAATACTCGAGACTCATTCTTAAAAATCTCTGCCGTTCCATTTCCCTGGTGTACGTCAAGGTCAACCACTAGAATCTGTTTTGCTTTCTGATGGTCTAGTAAGTATTTGGAGGCTATTGCGATATCATTTAGTAAACAAAATCCTTCTGCTCTATCAGAAAATGCATGATGTGTGCCTCCAGCAATGTTCATTGCCATTCCGTATTGAAGGGCATACTCTGCACATTGAATGGTACCAGCATTAATGGTGATTTCCCTGTTTACGAGTTGCTCTGTTATTGGAAATCCACTTCGCCTTTCTTCTTGTCTTGTGAAATCGATTTTTTGAAGCTTTGCCCAATACTTCGGCTTATGCACGGATACAATTTCACTTTCAGTTAGCCGTCTTGGTTCAAAAATATTTTGCTCGGTTATGGTTCCCTCATAAAGTAGTTGTCTTGGCAATAAATCATACTTCTCCATTGGAAACCGGTGGCCCAGAGGTAGAGGATGATTATAGATGGAAGACCAGGCTATTTTAAGCATGATTGGTTAACTGAAATTACAGAACATTGGTTTAGTCTTCTCAAAGGTTTCAGTTAAGGTTCTGAGCACACTACCATGTAGATCAGCTATTTTATGGATTTTATTAAACCATTTAAAGAATAGATATAATTATTTTAATCGATGGAAAATAATTTGAACCTTCCTTGATCAATGACTTTTTACTGTTATTGATGCCGTAAACTATTTAATCATCATAGATCAGACAGTAATCAGAATGCCTGATTTTGAATTTGCCTAATGGACAAAGAAAAAGACACAATCGTTATTAAGTATGGAGGAAATGCCATGGTGAATGATTCGCTGAAGCAAGCTATTCTTGCTAAAGTTGCAGACCTCCATAATGCTGGTCATCGTATTGTAATTGTTCATGGAGGAGGACCTTTCATAAATGCAATGCTGGATAAGGTTGAGATTCAGTCTGAGTTTATAGGTGGTCATCGAAAGACCACACCGGAGGCTATGAAATATATTGAGATGGCCCTGAAAGGTGAAGTTAATACCAGTCTTGTCGGCCAAATGAACGCCTTGGGAACCAAAGCTGTGGGTCTATCAGGTAAAGATGGTGGAATGATTACAGTTAAAAAACGGTTTCATTATGAGGAAGAGAGGCAAATTGATCTCGGACAAGTGGCTGATGTTGCGTCCGTTCAGCCGGAAATTCTAATAGATCTTTTAGATAAAAAATATGTACCCATTGTTGCTTGCGTATCTGCAGATAAAGCAGGAGCCTCCTTCAATATCAACGCAGACATGATGGCAGGTGCAATTGCAGGTGCATTGCAAGCGGATTATTTGGTTTTGACGGATGTGGATGGCATTAGAAGAGATAAAGATGATCCAGACTCACTCATTGATCAGATATCATTACAACAGATTCCTGAAATGATGAAAAACATGATTGTTGGCGGAATGATACCTAAAATCGAATCATGCCAAATTGCCATTGAAGGCGGTTCAAAAAGAGCGAGAATTATAAATGGTACAAAACCAGAGCAGTTAATCGAAGCAATAAACACTAGGAATCAGATAGGTACTACGATCACAAAATAATTATGAGTTACAGTACAGAGGAGCTACATCAATTAGATAAGGAATATTATTTACCAACTTTTAAAAGGTACCCGCTGGCCTTCAAAAAGGGAAAAGGAGCCAGACTCTGGGACATGGAAGGCAATGAATATATTGATGCGCTTGCCGGAATTGCTGTAAACAATGTTGGCCATTCCCATCCAAAAGTTGTGAAAGCCATTCAAGACCAAGCAGAGAACCTTATCCATATTTCAAACTTCTATCTTTCAGAGCCACAAATGGTGCTTGCTAAGAAACTCGCGGAGCTTTCCGGATTAAAGCGTGTATTTTTTGGAAATAGTGGTGCGGAGGCAGCTGAAGGAGCAATTAAAATTGCCCGAAAATATGCCAGTAAGAATGGACGAGGAGGCACAATCATCAGCATGAAAAATGCTTTTCATGGTAGAACCATGGCGACCCTGGCAGCAACAGGCAAGAAAGCCATGATGAATGGGTTTGATCCGATACCGGAAGGATTTTGTCATATCCCATTTAATGACATCAATCTGGTAAAAGAAAAAGTGAATCAAGATGTCGCAGCAATAATGCTGGAACCAATACAAGGCGAGGGTGGGATCATCCCTGCGGAGGAAAAGTTCCTGAAGGAGCTTCGTGCCTTTTGTGATCGGGAAGGTATTGTATTGATATTTGACGAGGTGCAGTGTGGTATCGGACGTACAGGTAAAATGTTTGCATTCGAACACTACGAAATTAGACCTGATGTGATGACGTTGGCAAAAGGACTTGGTGGTGGTGTGCCTATAGGGGCAGTTTTGGCCAGCGAGAAAGTAGGTGGCGCAATCGATTGGGGTGATCATGGAACGACCTTTGGGGGGAACCCACTCGCATGTGCTGCGGCATTGGCTACTTTGGAGGCAATTGAAGAGGAAAATCTGATGGAAACAGCAACCGAAAATGGCCTTTGGTTTAGAGAAAAGATCATCAAAGCAACAACTGAATATCCTGAAATCAAAGGAATACGAGGAGAGGGATTGATGTTGGGAGTGGTACTTTCAGTAGAATCCAAGCCGATTGTTGCTACCATGATGAAACACAAGGTATTGGCAAATGCAACAGCTGAAAATGTAGTTCGTATTGTGCCCCCTTTGAATATTTCACGAGATGACCTGCAAGTTGTAATTGATGTATTACTGCAATCAATTAAGGAAAATAGAAAATGAGTAAGTATAAAGTTGGAATTGTAGGGGCTACCGGATATACCGGTTCAGAGTTGGTTCGTATTCTTATCCACCATCCATCGGTGGAGATTGATGTAATTACTGCTGATTCACGAAAAGGTGAACGATTTGTAGATGTCCATCCTCAATTTTCAGGCATTTTTGATGCGCCACTGGTTGGCATTGATGAAATAGAAAAACACGATTTAGATATTGTATTTCTTGCGCTTCCGCATGGAGTGTCAATGGATTTCGTAAAAGATCATTTAAATAGTGATTTTAAGATCATAGATCTTTCTGGAGACTTCCGCTTGTCGTCTCCTGACGTTTATGAATCATGGTATAAAAAAGATCACCGCTTCACTGAAGGTTTTGAAGCGGCTGTTTTTGGTTTACCCGAACTATTCAGATCGAAAATCAGAAAGGCTAAGTTAGTGGCTAATCCAGGGTGCTTTCCTACCTCTGCAATTTTAGCGCTGGCACCTCTTTTGAAAGAAGGACTTGTTGATAAGAAACACTTAATTGTCGATTCCAAAACGGGTGTGACCGGTGCAGGGAATAAAGCAAAACCAAACACTCATTTTCCTGCTGTCAATGATAACTTCACAGCATATGGAGTTAAGAAGCATCGCCATACCATAGAAATTCAGGAAGTAATCAATGCTTATTCCGGGGAAGAATCCTCTGTTCTTTTTACACCTCATTTATTGCCGGTGGATAGGGGCATTCTCTCTACCACCTATTCAAAACCATCACAAGAGGTCTCTGAAGAATTAATTCGCAAAATTTTCAATGAATACTATGATAATGAGCCATTTGTGCGTCTTGTAAGTCAGTTGCCATCACTAAAACAAGTGAGGGGAACGAATCTTGCAGATTTGTATATAACATATGATGAACGTACCAATACCATTATTACTGTATCAGTCATAGACAATCTGGTTAAAGGAGCAGCTGGTCAGGCTGTTCAGAATATGAATTTAATGTTGGGTCTAAATGAAGATGAAGGCCTGGCTATTGTTCCATTACAACCTTAAAATGCCTTTCAATTATTGATATGATAAGAAACATTACTAACGTTAGAGGTATCAAGTGCTGGGGAGCACATACAGGAGTAAAATCGATGCGACGTGATCTCGCAATTATGTACTCAGAGGTTCCTGCCAAAGTCTCAGCTACTTTCACTCAAAATTTGGTTTGTGCAGCTCCGGTAAAGCTTTCACAAAAGCATCTCAAAGAAACCAGTGGAATTGCAAGAGCCATCGTTGTTAATTCAGGAAATGCAAATGCAGTGACTGGGAAGCAAGGTGAGGAAGGAGCGCTAGCAATGGCCAAAGCGACCGCAGAGGAACTCAATATCGATGTGAATCAGGTGTTGGTTTCTTCCACTGGAATTATCGGAAAAGAGTTTCCTACGGATGAGGTGGTGCAAGGAATTAAAGAGAATGTCAAAAATCTTTCTGAAAACTCCAGAGCAGGTTCTTTCGCCGCAAATGCAATATTGACCACAGATACATTTGCTAAAGAGGGGTATGTTGAATTCGACATCAACGGAAACACAATCAACATTGCAGGTATAGCCAAGGGTTCTGGAATGATTCACCCCAATATGGCTACCATGTTGGCATTTACATTTACGGATATCAACATTGATCAGAAGCTATTGGATAAGGCATTCAAAGAAGCTGTAAATGACTCGTTCAATATGATTACGGTAGATGGGGACACTTCTACCAATGATATGGCTTCCATAATGACGACAGGTCTTGCGGATAATGAGTTGATAACCTCTGCCAGCGATCCGAATTATAAGCTGTTTAAAGACAAGTTGAATGAACTAATGGTCTACCTGGCGAAGTTGATTATTTCAGATGGAGAAGGAGCCTCAAAATTCATTGAATACAGGCTTTCAGGAGCTAAAAACAAGAAGGACGCCAGGCATATGGTGAGAGTCGTTTCTGATTCTTCGTTGGTGAAAACAGCTATGTTTGGCAGAGATCCTAACTGGGGAAGAGTATTGGCAGCTATGGGTAGATCAGGCGTAAAATTCGATACCGATAAAGTAGATTTATATCTTGGTAACGAAGAGGAATCGGTACAAATGCTCGACCAGGGTAAACCATTGGAATTTGACATGAATTTGGTCAAGCGTATCCTCAAAAAGTCTGAAATCATCATTGAAATGAAGCTGCGAGAAGGTAAAGCTTCAGCAGTAGGCTGGGGGACAGATTTATCTACAGACTATGTGATGTTTAACTCCATGTATACAACATAGGGTCTGGGGAATTAATCAAGTCCAACAACTTTTGGTTTTCCCACGATTGGACTCTTGAAGAACTGTGGCGCAGATAATGATACTTTGAAGTAAAAAAACTTACCCTCGGTAGGTGCGTTTGGAAGAAGGGATATTCGAAATTCAAAGGTGTCGAAAACTAAACTTTCATTTCTGATTCGAATGCCTCCGCCCATAGTGTAATAGGTTTTTGAATAGGGGTCAAAGTTGCGTGTCTCTCTCACATGACCAACACCCAAGTGACCGTATGTCGCAAATCTGAAGCCGTAGAAGTACCAGGGTTGAAAAACAACATATTCAGAGGTTAGTGTAAAAAGTCTGTTTCCAGATATCTGATTCCCCTCAATTGAGCTAATTCGATTTTCTCCTTGTAAGGATTGTGCAATAGGGATGGAAAGGTCATCTCCATTGAAGTAGTGGAAACGAGTGAATATCCGTGAGTAGGCAGCTCCAAGATCGAAAAGGGGAGTAAAGTGTCTGCCATCAAGCTGAAATACCCGGTTGGTTTTTTTATTGTTCATCTGGAAATATCCCGATTCCAGATTGACCAGGAAGTATCCGGCTCCCTTATTGTAGGTAGAGTAGATGGTGCGAATTCCACGGTAATCCCGTTCTCCAAACTCAGTCCAGTCTCTGCCAAAGATTACGGAGTAAATAAAACCAACAGGCACGTCTTCAGTAATGTTGAATGATAATATATTTCTGGTTTTCAGGAAGTT
The DNA here is from genome assembly GCF_965247405.1 of Ekhidna sp. Taxonomy (GTDB): domain Bacteria; phylum Bacteroidota; class Bacteroidia; order Cytophagales; family Cyclobacteriaceae; genus Ekhidna. Next base: position 142,124 of record NZ_OZ252014.1, on the reverse strand, counting down.
AACTTTGCTATATGAAAGTGCTCCCACAAGAAAGTGGTGATCATGATATATGGTGTTGCTATCGGTCTGAACAGTAGGTCTTTCAGAGAAGTTATCATGTTGTAACCGAACAGCAGCACTTATATTTTTTCTGTTTCCAAGTAAAAATGAACGTGCCCCCCAAAGATCATAGCTCTTTCGGTCGATTTGAAAATCTTCTTCATAAATGGAATCTGCAAAGACAAGGTTAGTGATTGGCTCTACATGCTCGATGGTGGCTTCCCCGTAATATTTTGTTTCCGGTGAAATGAAATTCCGCTCAAATGTCAACCCTTTACTTTTGCCCAAATAGTTATCAGAAAAATAGACCGTCCCATCAATGAATGTATTCTCAATATTTCTGACGGTATAATGCGCATCATATCCATGCATTGGTAACTCTTCGCCATGACGCAAATACTCTACACCGAACTCATTACCTGTACCTAGGATATTTTGATTTGTGAAACCTAATCTTAGTGCATCGTTACTGTCGAGTGAAGCATCTATAGACCAGGGAAATCGGTCTTTGACGATGACCGTTGCTTCTACTGTATTCAGCTCACGTGGATTAACCTTTAGTATGATTTTAGAGTCCTCAATGTATTTCAGCGAGCGAATGATTCGCTCAGTATCAGCTATTTCGTATGCATTCACTTCATCGCCTATTTCAAAAAGCAGGTGTTTGAAGATCACCTCTTTTTTAGTGTCCTTGTGGAGCTTGTTGCTTAGTTTGCCAATGCTGGATCGGGCTTCAAGCGTAGTGTCGTTGACTGACCCTCCAAACAAATCAACGGGAATGTATTTGATGGATGTAATGGTTTTACCTTCAAACGCTTCAAAGTATGCCTCACTTCTTACCGGATCCCTGTTCTTGATTCCATTTTCCGGTGGTTTATTGGTGATCAAGAGATTATAGAGCTCTTTAGTGACTTTGTTTCTTTGAGCTACTGAATAAACTGAGTCGTAAAATCCGTCCGACAATACATATTTGTTGTCATAAACCTGATACTCTGTACCTTTTGGTAGCAGAATTGTCGTATCATTCCTTGCAACAACCAATGAGTCAGCCACAACCAAAATTTGGTTTTGCTTTAAGTTAATCGTGGTACTTTTTTGTGCAAATGCATACTGGGTATAGCTGCACAACAACCCAATCAAAATTCCTCTTACTGACCTTACCACTTACATTCTGAATTTCAGCTGACAAGTATATATATGCTCATCCTTTTTTGCCTGACATAATAGAGATAAGATCAATTTTACTATTTCATTCATATTTTATACAACTAATTAATTACTTTCACGTATTGTACAACAAATAATTAATCACTTGTATGAAAGGATCACATTTAGGTGAACTGGAAGAATTGGTACTATTGACGGTAGGGTCGCTTTATGATGAAGCATATGGTGTTGCGGTGATGGATGAAATAAAAGAGCAGGCTGGCAGAGACATGAACATCAGTGCCGTGCATGCCGTCTTACGGAGACTAGAAGAAAAAGGTCTTTTGAAATCTCAAATGGGAGGGTCTACCAATGAACGCGGTGGTAGACGAAAAAGGCTCTTTACTTTGACCAAAGCTGGAAAAGAGGTTTTAGATGAAAGCATTGCGTTGAGGACTTCTCTTTACCAACGGATACCAAACATCAATTATAATTTTTCTTCATGAAATACAATCCTCCCAAATGGGCAGATCGGTTTTTAAGGTGGTATTGTAGCCCAAAATATATCGAAGAGATAGAGGGCGATATCTATGAGCTTTTCGAAAGAAGGATTGAACATCAACGCCTGTGGCTGGCAAAACTAAAGTTCATTTGGGATGTGCTACGCTTTTTTAGGTGGTCAAATATTAAAAGGACAAACTCAAAATACACGACTATGAATCGTTTTACAATGTTTTCTAATTACCTGAAGTTGGGAATGAGAAACATACGCCGAAATATGGTTTCATCGATGATTAATATCATAGGGATGGCCATCGCCATTTGTTTCGCTATTTCTATATTCATATTTACTGATTTTCAGTTGAATATGGATTCTTTTCATTCGAAAGGAGATCGCATCTATCAAATCACCAATTATGTGGATCAGGATGGAAATGAGAATTTATGGAGTGACTCGCCCATCTCATTAGGACCAGCAATTGCTGAAGATCATCCATCTGTTGAATCGTTTGCTCGCATAGAATACAGGAGTTCGGTGGTTAAATATCAATCGGATGTTTTTGATGAACTAGTTGTGTTCACTGATCCCCAGTTCTTTGAAATGTTTGATTTTGCTATGATAACGGGCAATCGTAGGGTTCTTTATGATAAGAGCCAGGTGGTAATAAGTAAAAAAATGGCCATCAAATATTTCAATGATGAAGAACCAGTAGGAAAGGAATTGACCTTCAAATTTATGAATGGTCAGAAGAAAAGATACATGGTGGGGGCAGTGCTCGAAGATTACCCAAATAATGCCAGCATTGGTTTTGATTTTTATCTTCCAATGGAAAGTTTTTTCGACCTGGGATGGGAGAATACTCAGGGATGGGATTTTATGACAGATGGCACCTTTATCTTACTGAAAGAAGGGGAGTCAATCAGTTCGGTGTTTGACTCATTTGATAGATACAAAGAGGTACAACATGCCAGTAATCCGGAATGGAAGATTAAGTCCTTTGAACCCCTGCCACTGGCTGATTTATCAACAAAGTCCTACATGATTGAAGGATCAGTATCAGGAGGGGGACACCCTGCGGGAAGGGTAGCCTTGCTTATTATAGCTGGGTTCTTGCTGGGAATGGCATGCTTCAATTTCATGAATATATCTGTTGTAAGTGCCTCCAAAAGACTGAAAGAAATTGCCTTACGTAAGGTAATGGGTAGTGTAAGGAAAGACATCATCCATCAGTTTATGACCGAGAATCTACTCAAATGTTTTTTTGCATTAATTGTTGGCTCTTTGTTGTCGTATTTCGTACTCATCCCTTGGTTTGATATTATGGTTCCTGAGCTGGATATCGAGTTTAGAACCATCAACCCAATGACTCTTGTCTACTTTATGGTTGGATTACTTTTTGTAGTAGGAATCATCTCCGGAGCATATCCATCCTTTTATATTTCAAAATTCGATACCATCACCATATTCAAAGGGAAGGAAAAGTTTGGCTCAAAAAATCTTTTCTCAAAGATGATGCTGGGGTTACAGTTTTTCCTTGCAGTGATGACGATTGTTGGCTGCTTTATTATGACTGAGCAAAGCATCTATCTAGGCGAAAAAGATTGGGGATATGATCCGACAGGCACCCTGTCTGTATATGTCAATGGACCGGAGCAATACGAATTATTGAAAAATGAAATTGTCAATCACCCTGCGGTAGAAAGTCATACGGCTTCTGACCTGTTGATAGGAAGAGGAATCACCAAGTTATCCATGGAAATGGGAGAAAAACAAGTGGCAGTTCGTCGCATCAGCGCATCTGAAGATTATATTGAGACGTTTCAATTACGAATGGTTGATGGGAGGCCCCTGACCAATCGAGCTGAAGACTTGAAGGGCAATGTGGTGGTTAATGAGAAATTTGTACATGCCATGGGTTGGGAGAGTGGTGTCGGACAAACATTCACCCTTGATAGCGTGCAGCACCAAATAGTGGGTGTGGTGCAAGATTTTCATTATTACGATTTTTTCTCAGCCATCGATCCGGTAATGATACAAGGTCTGGAGCCTGAAAAAGTAAGATACTTCACCGTCCAATCGGATCCGTATAAGCTATCGGATTTAGAACAATACACCCGTGAAGCATGGTTACAGATTGCTCCAGATGATCCATTTGATCGCATCTTTCAGGAGGATGTATTTGATGGATTCTACCAGGAGAATAAGAGCAACATTTCAATCTTGATGTTGATTACGGGTATTGCCATAGTGCTTGCGTGTTTGGGGCTTTACGGGCTAATTTCATTTAACGTACAAGGAAAGCTCAAAGAGTTTAGTGTTCGTAAAGTATTAGGAGCTCATCCAAAAGTAATTGTTAGAATTATTGGTAAACAATACATATGGGTGTTGGCAATTTCGTTTTTGATCGGAGCTCCTCTAGGCTCCATAGGTATGATGAATCTTGTAGTATCTATTTTTCCTGAACCTAAAGCTGTCTCTATTATTCCATTTATCGTGGCGATGGCCATTATTCTGCTGACCTTAATTATTACGGTGGCAGGACAAATAAAACGAGCGATTAATGTCAATCCTGCAGAACTTTTGAGAGCGGAGTAAATAGGGGAGGTTAGTTTACAATAATCTCCTCACATACTTTGGTTACGGTGGAGCAGCCATGCACCTCTGCCTCTACACATACTACGTAATCACCAGGATTGAATTGATATTCCAGGCGATCATCTCCATCGGCCTTTTCTTCTTCAAAGAAGATCAGGTCCTGGTTCTGATAAATCGTCCATGAATATTCAATCTCATCCTGCCTTTCAAAAGTTGCCGTGAATTCGAAGGTGTCGGCTGTAATTTCTTCAACAATGAATGAAAGAGTAGGACAGGGGTCTACAACCTCTAAAATCTCGCAGTATGCTGTACCAGCAAAACAATCGAATGCCGCTGATTGCGCTTTTATGCAGATTTCATAGGTGCCGGGCTCAAAGGTTCGATCCAGTATAAAATCACCACTCACACCTATACCATCTTCTTCTATTTTGATTCCATCTATGTACCAACCAAACTGCTCAAGTTGATCTATTTCCATAAAATCAGCTTCAAAAACATATCGGGTATCACCGGCCCAATCGGTCGTAAAAGACAGGCTGGGACACGTCTTACACATGTCAAATATTTCGAAAAGTTCAAAGTCATTAGCAACAGGGAAAATCTGATTCTTTGAGTAGCTGTAAACTTCCAGTGGATAAACGAATATGGGCTGTTTGTCAAATCCTTGTTGGGCTTCAAAATCAAAATAATCCTGCAGTGTGTCAATTTTAACTGTGATGCTATCCAGGTCGATCATTTCTATTGGATACACCAAATCAAAGCATTGGGTGAAGTATTTGTCAAACTCATCACGAAGCGTGACAAGCTCACACTCCTCCAGTAACTCGATTAGGTCAGATTCATTTTTGATTGTTTTTATTACATCTCCTTTTGATGCCAGAATGGGAAATGCAACGGCATCAACATGGAGGCCGGCATTCATGTTGTTGGAAACCTCAGAAAGTCCCTGATAACTCTCTACAGTAATGGTGAGGTCGTTGTTAAATCGAAACTCTAAAGGGAAGAATAGCTCGAAACAACTTTGATTTGCAGTAAGATTTGATTTTTCAACCGCTCTTAATAAAGAAATAATCGCGGTGCTTTTTGAGAACTGTGTAGTGTCTGGTTCTACTGGAAAATCAATTTCATCATCACTAATGCACCCATTCAAAAGCAGGATCAGACTCAAAAGACCGATTTGAAAAAGACCTTTTAAAACAATCCAAAAAATCAACTGCTTGTTCACGGGTTTATTCACTGATTAACTTTTAAAATTAAGTGGTTAAATAGAAAAAAAAGAAACCGCCCGGTTTCCCGGGCAAGTTTCCAATCGACTAACCTGAAAAAGTTATGGAAGCGAGTAAATGTTACATACCTGAGCTTCTGTACAACCTCCGTCTTGTATCAAACAGATTTCATATTCCACGCCTTCTTCAAACGGCCAGCTAAACTGGTGATCGTCTTCACTGCCTGCCTCACGCACTTCTGATCCCTGGAAGTCATCATTGATGTACACTTTCCAGATGTAGGTGACATCATCTTTTCCATCAAAATCAGCAGTAAACGTATACGTATCAGTTTCGGCGTTCAGATCAGCGGTGTAAGACAACTCCTTACATTCCTCACCCTCAATTACGATTTCCTCACAATACTCAATGTCGTCACAGCCTTCCTGACTAAGTACCAGGCAAATGTTGTATGTGCCAGGGTTAAACTGCCAGATCAGCTTATGATCTGTTTCCTGACCATCCTTGTTTTCATGCTCAACCAAATCATCATTCACATACCAGTCATAAGCCACATGTTCTTTTCCATCAAAATTTGCATAGAAGTAGTAAGTGTATGGATTGTCTTCTTCAGCCTCAAATGATACTTCTTCCGGGCAATATTGCTCAACCACAATTTCCTGGCAGTATTCTACTTCACCACATTCATCATTTTCAGCTTTGATGCAAACCGTATGAGTACCAGCGGCAAAGTCCCATTCAAGATAATTGGTACGGTCATCGTTGAGTGGCTCTTCTTTTACCATGTCACCGTTTACATACCAGGCATATTCAATATCATCTCTGCCATCAAACTCAGCGAAAAATTTGTAATCATGGTCATCTAGCTTGTCTGAAGTAAAGGCCAATCCAATACATTCTTCTTTGTTTGGATCTTCGATGACAAACTCCACACAACCTTCAATTCGCTGATCACATGACTCAGACTCAGCATTGATGCATACTTTGTACTCTCCAGGCTCAAACTGCAGATCAAATTCAGTGGTATCTAGCTCACCTGCATCAAATGATTCAATAAGCTGGCCATTGACAAAGAGGTCAAAAGCCACATCTTCAAGTCCGGTTGCAAATACATGTGCTTTCATATTTGCACTATCAATTTCTACATCCAGATTTACGCCCGGACAGGGATTTTCATCTGAATTACACGCGCTCATTAACAAGGCGGTAAGAATTACTGTGGCAATGCCATACGATTTTAATAATCTCATGGGTGTTCGTTTTAGTTTCAACTTTTTTGTATCAGGGAGTTTCCCTTGTTTGGTGATGAAACGCAGCGCACCCTTTCATACCCTACCCCCCTCCAAAGGAATAGCTAATGAATTGAGGTTTGAGATCATGTAAAAAACGGATAGTTTTAAAAATTGATAATGCCCGAGCAAAAAGATCCTTTATGTGATGAGGCACAATTTGATGCCTTCTACAGTGATCATGCCAGATCACTGCGAAATTTCATTTACTATAAGTTTGGAGATGCCGATCAATCCGATGATGTGGTGCAGGAGTCATTCATACGCCTTTGGAAAAACTGCGCTAAGGTAACTATGGAAACGGCGAAAGGCTTTCTTTATAAAGTCGCCATAAATCTGAGCACCAGTTTCAAGCGATCAGAGAAAGTACGATTGAATTACAAAGAACAGGTAGTAAGACTTGAGACCAACCAAGAGTCGCCTGAGTATGTGATGTTAGAAAAGGAGTTTATGGATAAGCTCACTGAAGCGATTGCCTCCTTACCGCATAGGCAAAGGGAAGTATTTCTAATGAATAGAGTGGAGAAGAAAACATATAAAGAGATCGCTGAATTATCGGGAGTGTCTGTGAAAGCTATTGAAAAATCAATGCATAAGGCGTTATTAAAGCTCCGTGCAAAAATTGGTGATGTGTAAGGGGTAGGGTAAATAAACGATTGGTGCGTTAGTGAATTAGGAGAAAATAATATGTGCAGCAAGTTTAATGATGATCGATTTCTAGCCAGGTGGCTCAATAATGAGCTCACCCCTGAGGAGCTGTCTGCATTCCAGAATAGTGATGACTATGCTGTTTATAAGAAGATCATTGCTGGTGCAGGGAATATTGAATCACCCCATTTCGACGAGCAGGTGCTTTTATCGCGCATAAAGTCACAAAAAGGAGGAAAACTGATTGTTACGAAACGAAAGATAAACTACCTGAGATATGCAGCTGCAGCTGTAGTGTTGCTTGCAATAAGCTTTGTATTTTATACCATGCTGCTGCCTGATATGACGACTATCAAGACGCAGATTGGCGAGCAGCGAACAATACACTTACCTGATGGTTCAGAAGTGGTTTTAAATGCCAACTCCTCGTTGGCTTACTCGGATGATGATTGGGAAGAAAACAACCGTACAGTGAAGCTGGAAGGGGAGGCATATTTCGAGGTTCAGAAGGGAAATACCTTCACAGTTCATTCGAATACCGGTTTGGTTACGGTGTTAGGCACTCAGTTTACCGTTCGTGATGTAGCTGATTTTTATGAGGTTAAATGCTTTGAAGGTAGTGTGGAAGTAGCAAGTGGGGAAGAGCAGGAGATTCTTAAGCCTAAACGATCTGTTAGGAGAGTGGGGGGCAAACACATGTTACTTCGATCAATAAAGGGATCTTCACCGGAATGGCTGCAAGGGAAAACAACCTTTGAGAGTGTTCCGGTGAGCCAGGTATTTGTCGCACTTAGAAATCAATATGATATCCGAATAGAAAGTGGAAGTCTCGATCAAAGTATGATCTACTCCGGCACATTTCCACACGATGATTTGGAGCTAGCTGTAAAGGTTGTATTTACTTCTTTGGATATTGATTACGAACTTAAGGACGGCAATGTAGTAGTTGTTGCTACAAAGTAAGTATATGAAGCACTACCGATCGCTAATCATTCTGTGGTTGCTTTCCAGTGCTGTATGGGCACAGGACGATACGATTGCGTCTGGTAGCCTGAAAAGCTATCTATCATTTCTTTCAGAGCAATATGATGTTGAATTCTCCTTTTTGGATCATGTTATCGCTGATAAGTTGGTCCAATTTGATTCTGTAGAAGAGAAGTCATTGTCTGAATTGCTCGTACGCCTGCAAAGGGACACACGTCTACGTTTTGATCCAGTCAGAGAGGGATACATTGTAGTGAGACCATACGCGTCATCGGATATGGTTCGATTATGCGGATTTATCACGGATTACGCCAATCAGCCACTAATTGGAGCTACCGTCAGCTATTCAGCAAATGAGGGGGTGTTTACGGACGAAAATGGCTACTTCGAATTTGACTCAATCCACTATGGTGCACGGTTGACTATCCGATCCATCGGTTTTCTTACTAAATCTCTGAATGTAAAAGACCTTTCTTTCGATAACTGCAACAGATTTAAGATGGGCGAATCTGTGAGTGTGCTTAAGGAGGTTGTGATTAGTGACTATCTGGCCGCCGGTATTCATAAAAATCGGAACCATGTTACAATTAATCCGAATGAGTTGAAGACACTATCAGGACTGGTTGAGCCTGATATCCTCCAAAGTATTCAACAATCTCCCGGAGTAAATAGCCCATATGAAACCGCAGCGGGCATTCATGTGAGGGGAGGTCTTCCCGATCAGAATCTTGTACTTTGGAACGGTATCAAAACATATAACCAGGGGCACTTCTTTGGGATGATATCCGCCTTTAACCCATATATAACTGATAAGGTTCGATTCATTAAAAGTGGAACCAGTGCAAGGTATGGAGATCGTGTTTCTTCAGTCATTGACATTTCTACCGGGCAAAACCTGGTGAATGATATCTCCGGTGGGGCGGGAACCAATATGCTTTATGCCGATGGTTTTTTAAACGTTCCGGTTATTCAGAATAAACTGTCCCTGCAGCTTTCAGCACGGCGATCATTCACGGATTTACTTGAAACATTCACCTATAATCAGATGGCTGACAGGGTATTTCAAAACACCAAGATTAGTGAGAGCCTTTCTAGCGATAGCCAATCCAGTAATCGCTTCTTTTTCAACGACTTCACGTCTAAGTTGCTCTGGAAGGTAGATGATCATAACAAATTGTCAATCAACACTTTATATAACCGGAATGATTTAGATTTTCAATCTGAAAATCAGGACACCAATCAATCCTATAATGACAAGCTTTTGAATGCCAATGAAGGGTTATCCGTTGATTGGAGGCATGAGAACAATGGTCCTTTTAGCTTCAATGCAGATGCCAATTATGCCAAGTATATACTTCGATATGAATTCATTGTAGATGATGCAGATACTACATCTGGTTCGTCCAAGAAAAACCTGGTAAGAGAAGCAGGTGGTCGCTTAAACGGCAGGTATGAATGGAACGACACGCACCAAATTGAGTTTGGTTATCATTATTCGAACAACCGAACGCAATATGCATATGAGACTTCCGGAACCTCTTTCAATCTCATTTTAGATTCAGATAATACGACGATCAATACCCACTCCTTTTTTGCAGAGTATGCTTTTAACGGATCCAAAATCTACATTCATCCGGGACTCAGGGTGAATCATTATCGTGAGCTGGGAGAAACCTTTGTTGAGCCCAGGCTCTATGTCGAAAGGCCCCTTTCAGATGAGATAGCGATCTCAGCATCAGGGGAGTATCGCACGCAGATTGCCAGCCAGATTAAAGAGTCTGTTGTAAGCGATCTATCATTGGAAAACAAGGTATGGGCCCTTGCCTCCAATGATCGATTTCCCGTAATCAGAAGTTATCAGTTCACACTTGGGGCTTCTTTTGAAAAGATGGGTTGGCAGGTTGATTTGGAAGGGTATCGCAAACAGCTAATGGACGTGACCACCCTGACTTTTGGTTATCTGAATCCCCACGATAATCAGTTTAGAAGGGGGGATAGCAAGGTAATTGGCAGTGACCTATTCATTAAAAAGCAGTGGATGAACTATGAGGCCTGGGCAAGTTATTCGTACGTCCGAACGGATAACACTTTCAAAGGGCTAAACAATGATGAACCATTTCCAGGTAGCTGGAACATTGAGCATACCGTCCGGTTTACTAATAATTATCATGTTGGCAAATGGAGCTTTTCACTCGGGTGGATGTGGCATACAGGGAAATCCTTTACGGAGGTGGTAGAAGATAGCTCCAATGGTCCTGTTTCGATTGTTTATGGTGAGCTTAATGCCAACAACCTGCCTATCTATCATCGTCTGGATGGCTCTGTGCTTTATGAATTTTCGTCCCGAAAATATGAACGGATTCGTTATCGCCTAGGCCTGTCTGTTTTAAACATGTACAATCGTCGCAACCTGTTGAATAGGGAATTTCGAACGACTCCTTCCCTTAATAATGAGCTGATAGACACCAAAGTATACTCACTGGGCATTACACCAAATCTGGTATTTCGAGTTTTTTTCTAGCTAAAAGGGCCAGTTTCGAACAACCATGATAACACCACTAATCACCATCATCAATATCACCAGTAGACGAAATTGTTCACTCTTCATTTTCTTCAGGTATCCTTTACCGAGGATGGTTCCAAATGTGGCTCCAAGTCCAAGCGTGATGCCAAGCATCCAGTTTTCAGCACTAAGCAAGCCAAAAAAAGTATAACTACTGATCTGAGCTAACCCCTGAAAAAATGAGTTTGCCGTTTTTGTTGCAATGAGCGCTTCTTTGTCCAGCCCGGCGTTGAGGTAGAAAGGATTCAATACGGGTCCAAGAGCACCTATCATGGTGCCTAAAATGGATACAATGAATCCAAGCGGGATAAAATACCATTCCTTGAATGGGAACGAACGCTTAACCTTCCCTAATCGGAATTGGAATACGGTACTTATGAGAAAGATGCCGACGAAGATTTGAAGAAATGAGAGGTTAGCTTGTTTGAATAGCCAGGACCCAATCCAGGCTCCTGTGATTGCAGCAGGAGCATAGAAGAGGCAGAGTCTCCAGTGTATGTGGTTCCAGAAGATAATCAAACGTGCTGGTCTGCCTAAAAAGGTGCCCAGGTTCAGGACCGGAGCTGTGCTGCTCACACCTATAAACCAGTTGAGAAATGGAACAAGCACGAGTGCGCCACCGCCACCAGAAATTGTGGACAGAATAAATGCGAGGACACCCGCAAAAAATAATGCTACAAGGATTAAAAAATCTATTTCAGGAAGCCATTCTAATAGTGCACCCACCATGCAAATTTTAAACTAAAAATGCTATTCGAAATCGGCTTTGGAAATAAGCTGGTGTTCGAAAAGTGCTGACATCACCAGCTCTGTCATCTCACTTTTGAAACTAAACTCACCTCTAATATCAGAGACATACGCTTTCAGTCTCATTTTCAGATAGGACTTCCGGTCTTTTACCTCGTTGAAAAACAGGACAGTAATCGGTTTGTTCAAATAAATCTGCTTCGACACCTGAGCGGCTTGAATAGCGATCGCTCTTACTTTCATGGTGTCGATATCTACCGGAAGGTAAATTTCTGCGACCACCTGGCAGTTCGCTTCACCATTGTTACTATTAGAGACCGAGCTGTTCATGATTTCACTGTTGGGAATGGATACCAATGAATCATCAGGGGTAACAATCCTCGTAGATCTTAATCCAATATTGACTACTTCACCATAATAATCACCTACTTCGATTTTATCGCCAACGACGAACGGACGATCGAAGAGAATAACAATACCTCCAAAAATATTTTTTAAGATATCCTGTGCAGCAAATCCTACAGCCACTCCAATGGACGCACTTAGGGTCACAATAGCAGCTGCTGGTGGGCGAAAGATGCCAGCGATAATTATCGTAATGAGGATAACCCATGACAGGATTCGGACAATTGGTACAAATCCTTTTAGGGTGATGCGATAGGTGGTGCTGCGCTCTGCAATCAACTCCAGCACTTTGGTGATGATACGAATGACAAAGTATCCAATGACCAGGAATATGATTGACCAGATAATCTTTGATACAGAAAAGATCTCCGAGAGATTAGGAGCATCATCTGTCACCTGTTTTAAGCCATTCCCCTGAGTTAAGTTAGCGAGAGAATCTACCTCCTGGCAGATACCAGCCAATGAAAGAAGCAGTCCGTAAATAATTAAACTGATCTTTTTCATCACAATAGGTTTTTGGATTTAAGTAAGGAGATAACGCTGCGATAAATAAGTGGATTGACCATATAATAATCCTTCTTTTTAAGTAAAATCCCATCTTCATACAAGCTTGCCAAAATCATATGACTGCTGTGTTTTTGCATCCGTGCGAGGCTTGCGAATTGATTGACTTTAAGCCCATCGTGCAATACGAGTAGGTGGAGGGAGGTGATTTTATCAGAGGACAGTCCATTGAGAAATGTAAAATCGGGCTTCTTAAACTGGCTGATCACGATGCTTTCGGTGGTCACCTCTTCGGTAGACAGCAACCAAAACATTAGCGCCATGCTAATATTGCTCGAAGAGAATTCAATCAGACTTTTGAAGAATTCCTTTTTAAGCAATTCCTGTTGCTCTCTTTCATCCAGCTTGGTGAATTTTTTTGATTGCAGATGAGATTCAGAGGGTTTGAACTTCAGCTTGTATCCACTTATTCTGTTTCTTTTCTGAATGAGCTCTTCAATTTCTTCTTCAGACGGTTCTCTCAGCTTTATTTCAAACCGGAATGCCTCATCAAACTGAATCGTTTTTTGGAAGTAGCCCCAACTATACAAATTGCATGTTACTACCCATAGGATGTTTTTTGAAGTGTTTTGAATGAGCTTAGACAGCTCAATGAGGTTTTCAAATCCTCCAATCTTGCGGAAATACATGCCCTGTAAATCTTCGATAATAATTATCTTCTTAACCCCTTCATTCAATTTCTCTGCAATCACGTCCCAACTCATTGATTGATCAGGAGAAGCATCAATGATTTCACCTAAGAATTGAAAAAGTGATTGTATCTCACCATCAGAAGAACGAGCGGAAAACCGGTTACACCGATATTTGAAGATGCCCAGTTGTTCAAAGTGATTTACAAAGGAGGTCAGGCCGCTCCATTTTTCACCTACTATGGCGATGGAAGCACGTTTATCATTGGCCCAATACTGGTAGGCCTCCCGTAGTTCATCCAATTCTTTCTGTCTACCTACATACAGCTCTTTATCTGATACCGGGGCGATTTGATAAAGGTTTCTGTAAATAAGAGGAAGCGCCTGAACAACATTTTCAGTATCTATCAAAAAGTTAGAAACCTCGATATTTACATCTTCTTCCGAATCCAGAGATAACCTCCTGGTAATCTTATTCTTAAGGCGGATGATCAATCCAAACTTATCTTTAAGGTATTCCTTTATGAGTTGATACCGGTTAAGGATTTTGCTTCGCACTTCCTCCTTGTATTCTTCGGTGGATTGGATTGCTTTTGCTCGCATGATTCGCATTCGGATCTCGCGAACGTTTTCGGTTTTGGTCAATTCCTCCAGCGAGTCAACGAAGTTTTCAACTGCCTGAATCACTTGTTCGTTAGCATACTCAATGGCCTGTCTGATGGCATTACGCACATCTGCAACCCTGGCAGCAGAGCGCTCCATACTTTCCCTGGCAATACTTTTGGCAGACTCAACATCATTATTTACCTCCAAATCGTCCAAGGCAGTGGATAAGCCATAGATGATCATATGATCCAGATCCTGCGCCGTAAGCAGGTTTTCATTGAGTTTACCAACCAGTTCTGCTTTTGCAGCATTTAGTTGTTCACTGAGCTCAGGCGCAGTTTCAAATGCGATCAGATCATACGGAGAAATATGAGTGATTTCTTCTGAGTCAATGGGGGAAAGGTAATCCGTAACAGATTTGGTAATCTTACGCTCTTTGGTAAGCTGCTCCATGTGACTCCTGGTACTTGCATCCAGCCTGGAGATACCATTGATCAGGCTTTTATTGCTTAACTTTTCCAGCAGGGAAGGGATCAATTCCTTGTCCAGAGTCTTCTGAGATAGGTAGACTTGCTTTTTTAAGATGCCGGGTAAATTATCCTCATTTTTTTCAATCAGGTTGGATGTTTCACGGATTAGTTTATCAATCGCGTCTAATTCGTTTCCAACATATTCATTGATGTTTGTCGATTGGCTTTTGAGGAATGTATTTAAATCAGATTTTGCCTGAAACATCAATGACTGTAAGGTGAGATCTGAACGCCAGGCCTCCAGAAAAACATTGAATGTATTGACCCATCCCTCATCAGCTTCCCACCATTTTTGATCTAATTCTTTGAATCGCTTTTCTACTTTTTTGGATTGGTATTGAGAGGTAATCAACTCGATTGTGCCGGCTTTATCTATGGCCTGATCCAGCTCAGCAAATGCTGCGTGTAAATCATCCTTCATTTGTTTTTTGAAGGATCGCTTGAGTGCAGCAAGTTCTTTCTTTAATTGAGAAGAGGTTTCATCAGAGGTGGTGGTAGCTTCTGAAAGGTTTGATTCTTTCCTATGCAAGTCAATGAATGCCTGCATGACGGCCCTGTTGAAGGGCTCTATAATGTACTGAAGCTTTGGGATAAATTGATTGATTAGGTGCTCTCTCACGATGGCATGGACAGGAACCTGATGCTTCCAATAAATTGACTTCTTTCTCACGATTCGTTTTGGTAGCTGAGAAAGCGTCCAAAAGAACCATTTAAAAGGCTTTACTATTCTTAAAATAACCTTGTCATTGGATTGAATTTTAAATCTTTCAGCCTTTTGTGGGATACGCTGAGATACGGGGAGTTTCTCTAACTCTTCATAGAAATCATTCAGAAAGGTGTCTGCCAGTGAACTGAAGCTTTCCGGTTCATACGTTTGCCATATCTCTTCGGTGAAAGCCAGCAACTCTTGTTTGCACTCGATTACCTTATCTGGATTTTTCGCACCCTTGCTATAGAGCGAAGCTATCTGTTTTTCAAGATCCTGAAATTCACT
The DNA here is from genome assembly GCF_965247405.1 of Ekhidna sp. Taxonomy (GTDB): domain Bacteria; phylum Bacteroidota; class Bacteroidia; order Cytophagales; family Cyclobacteriaceae; genus Ekhidna. The sequence goes on along the minus strand of NZ_OZ252014.1, from coordinate 126,657 downwards.
TAATTCTCTCTTGAATAGACGGTCAAAAGCATTAAACAGCCGATTCAATACCAGGTTCTCATAGACTTCCTTAAAGGCACTCAGTTTTTTATACATGCAGTCAGGTGATCAGAATTGATGAAGATAAGAATGATTCATAACTTTTATATCCTTTAGACGGGGTATTTAGCTTAGGTCACCTCAAAATTAGTGAGCGTTTATCGGGACATGGCTATGCGTGTGTCTCCTCTGATCCAACAACTTTCGATTCTGGTAGTTGTTGTATTACACAAATCTGTTGATTATGAATTATCTGGAAATTATTATCAAGCTGATCATAGGCTTAAGCATTCTTAATGTATGGCTGCTACGATCAGGCAAGTCTACCCAGTATCGTGGGGGAGGCGCTAAGAACATTAAGGAAGAATTCGCTGTTTACGGGCTTCCTTCCTGGTTTATGATGGTTATTGGAGCGGCTAAAATTGGTTTGTCCATTCTGCTGATAGCATCGATTTGGTATCCTGTAGTGGAATCCGTTTCAGCTATTGGAATTGCTTTATTGATGGTAGGTGCGGTTGGAATGCATTTTAAAGTCGGTGATCCGGTAAAAAAAGCATTGCCTGCTTCGCTTTTTCTGATTCTTTCAGTGATTGTCTATCTGATGTAATTGACCAGATAGAATCCGTAGAATAAATAACCATTTATGATCATAAAGACGAAGGATGGGAGAGACTCTTCTATGCCGTCTTTGATTTTCACACGTACAGCAAATCCTAACAGCATAAGTGCACTTAGCCCCACTGTGCCCACCATTCCGAGTAATGGAAATTTAAAACCAATTAAAATTCCGATACTACCGAGCAACTGAAGTACGCCTGTGATCATCCGTTGTTGATTGGATAATCCAAAACGGTTGAATTCTTCCACCATCTTCTTTGAAAACAGACAGCTTAACCCGTAATAGAAAAATGCCAATGCGGTAAACGATGCAAGCACTAAGTTGAACTTCATAGATTCAAAACACCTGATTTCGAATATGGTTTTGTAATCCTGCAAACCAATTGATTTCTCTTTTTTCTGAAGAATGATCCCTCGTTGGTTAAGTTGATAAATTGATTTTACCTTTTCTCATTAGTTTTATCACATGACCGACACCAACCAACCCATTACACCAAAGTGGCTATCGGAGCTTCAGCAAAGAAGCTGGGAGCCTGAAATACTTCTTTCCGGTATCGTGCTTTATGGCATGTTCAAAGTGCCCGACCTGCTCGATGATTTTCTTGTCTTCTTCAAGCTGAACATTTTTGGCAATTCTCAGGATATTGATAATCTGGTTGCTCTGTCCAAGATGGGCATCTACTGGCTGATAACAGGGTTAATCCTCCATTTGATTTGTCGGGGCATCTGGATAGGTATGGTAGGTCTCAGTTATACCTTTCCTCAGGGCATTAAAAGTGATGCACTGGAGTATAAGGGTAAGTTTAAAGAGAAGGTGAATCGAACACCCTCTTTTGAACAGATTGTGATTCGTTTGGAGAAAATCAGCAGTTCGCTTTTTAGCATTTCGTTTATGCTATTTATGAGTTTAATCGGAGGGTATTTTTATTTTCTGATCCTGGTCATAATGCCATTCACTATCCTTTATGTTTACTTCGATTTGGGCTTCTCTGGTCCATTGTTTAATTCCTTTCAGGTTTATGTCTTATTCATTGTAGGTGTTGCACTTGTTGCCTTACTTGATTTCGTAAGCCTGGGATACCTTAGGCGGTTTCGAATATTTGTCAAAGTCTATTGGCCGATTCATCGGGTAATCAGTGCACTAACCCTCTCTCGGTTTTATCGTCCCATTTATTACGGGGTAGTATCCAATTTCAATAAATGGGTGTTTTTTGTTTTTCTTCTGACATTTACATTAGTGAGCATATTTGGTGCGGGTACTATTACCAGCACCACCTATCCGGGCGATTCATATTCCAGGTTATCGCTATGGGGAAATGATCGAGGCTTCACGGCATACAATGGATATTACGATGATCAAAATCAGGAGGTGTTTTCGTATCGGGCTCACATTCCTTCCGATATCATCACAGGGGATGTATTAAGGCTTTTTGTGGTGGGCAATATATCGTCTGAAGACAATATGTTAGAATTTATGCCTTTGGATTCGCTAAAAGAGGTTTACCCGGACACCTCAAACGCGGCTCTGGACCTAATGATCATTAAGGGCTTTTATTCTGTTAAAATTGATGATCAACCGGTGCAAATTGATCGGTGGTTCTATCATTACAAGTCTCAAACAAAGCAACGTGGATATCTCACTTTTATTGATATCAGTGAATTGGACGAAGGAAGCCATCACCTGACGGTAAGTGGTCCCGAGACATTATATAGTAATCCCTTTGCTGACATTCCTTTTTACCGTGACGTTGCGTTACCAGCTGTTCTAAAGCCTGGTGCCAGTAAGGACGAAGATGAGGGGAGTACTGATTTTCAACCGAAACCCTTCGGTGTAAGAGAATAAAAAAGCAAGATCATACCTGATCTTGCCCTTTTGTCCCACAGCTTAAAATATTTTTATGCTTTAGAAGCCTTTGACAATGGAATCGTTATGTCATTTTTGAGATACTGCATAGATATGTATGAAAAGAGGAACCCTGATGCCATCGCTTCTATAAAAAGAACCATGCCAGCCGTCAAAGGGTTTAAAAATTCTTTTTGTGGATTGTCAGCTACAATTGCAGCTAAAAAGATTGGATCGAAATAAATATATATACCAACAAATAAGGCAAAAGACGCTGCGGTAACTAACCCTGTAAAAAATCCGGCGGCAATGCCGGTAAGGTAGTTAAACTCCAATTTGAATGGACGATCCCTGAAACGTTTGATAGATAAAAAAACACCTGCAAACATGATCACAGCGTTAAATGTTCTTAGCTCGGTGATCTCTGCCAGCCCCAGAATCTTCATTAATAAGAAGAACGCAATGAGACCTGCGGTGGTCGTGAGACCGTACTTGAATACATGTTTTTCTTCCTTACCCATACCATAACAACATGGCAAAGACCTTAAGGTTTAAAAAATTTAGATTTTTGATGATTGATCATTAATGAAGTGAATCGTTGATCAGTTTACATCGCTCAACTTATCATTCATATCCCGCAGCGCCTGGTCAAGTTCTTCTGCTGATTTGTGCAGGTTTTCATTGATAAAATCAAGGTTCTTACTATCTCCCGGCTCGTACAAATCAACCAGCCCTAATATGCGGGCCAGTGGAGCGCGTACAATGTGCGAATGCGTAGCAAGATATTCTTTGAGTTGCTTATTTTTTCGCTTGAGCTCCTCTGTACGCTTCTGCACTACCGCTTCCAGGTTGTTGTTCATGGTGATGATTTCTTCATTCGCCCGCCTGAGTTCCTCTGCCTGCTGCTCGATCTGCTCATTTAGCTTTTGCAACGATTCATTGGCCTTCCTTTTTCGAGTGAAATTCAAATAGATGAGGTAAGTGAACAGAATCATTACCACCAGACCTGCGATGAGCGTATTCCGGGTCCAGATTGCATTTGCTAATATTTTTTCGTTCTCCAATTCAGTTTTTCTTCGCTCAATCTCCTCCTGCATGCGCTGCTGTTCAAAGGCATCCTGGGCTTCCTTAAAGGCAATCCGTCGAGTTACATCCATGTTGATCAGTGAATCATTCAGCGCCTTGTACGTTTGGAAGTAAGCCAGTGCTTTTGCATGCTGATCAGATTGTTCATAGAGCTCGGCCAGGTTTTTTGCTGCATCTCTTTTCTCTGCTCTCAGACCTGCTTCATCTGCCTCTTCATACGCACGAGTGAAAAAGTACTCTGCCTTGGCCGATCGGCTCTGTTTTCTGTACATTTTACCAAGATCAATGTAAGTGAGGCTGAGCACGTACTGATCTCTGTATTGTATTGCTAAATTCTCTGTGAAATACAGGTATTTGAATGTTGAGTCAGGCTCATTCAGATGCATAAAAACGCTCCCAATGTTGTATGTAGCATAAAAAGCATTATCGGGACGGTTCAATTCATTAGCTATGGCCAGGGACTTTCTTAAATGAATAAGGGCCAAATCATAGTTTTCATTTTGTTTTTGGATATATCCAATGTTATTAAGCAAGACGCCCTCTCTGGCCGTATTGTTAAGTTCTGAATATAGCTTCGCAGATTGCTCATAGTAGGAGAGGGCCTGCTCGGTATCACCAATGAAGTTGTAGACCCGACCAAGGTTGTTATATACTTTGGCCTGACGATTCTTTTCGTTCAACTGCTTAAATATTTTTAAAGCATGCAAAAACTCTTGCAGCGCAGTATAATATTCACCCATTGAGGTGTGACCGATCCCCCGATTCATCACTGCGTCAGCCTCGCCAAGAGGATAGTTCATGGATCGAGAAAGCTGCTCAGCCTGATTGGATAGGAGAATGGTGCTGTCCGGGTTGCTGTTTCTTAGGACATAGCTCAGTTCGTTCATCGCCTCAATTTTGCGGATCATATCCGGAGAGGTTTCTATGGTATTTACAAGATCTCGAACATCATCCTGCACTGCAACCAAACCAGTGGCATAAATAGATAAAGCGAACGCTATGAGACATCTAATTTTCAGCAAGTTAAAGAAGACGATTAACCAATAAATTAACAAAAAATGCAGAGGGTAGCAATTTACCGGAACAATTTTGCAGTGCTCAGAATGCTAGGTATTCATCCATCGCCACCATTTACCCAGTAAGGTTTTTGGCTCCTTTTTACGCGTTGCGGGTAGCGGTTCCAGCGATTGTTCTTGCTCTGCTTTTGATACCTCTTTCTTTTGCCTGATGTTTTCGGCTTTCCTGAGTTTTTCCTGATAGTGTTTAGCCTTCAGTTCCTTCAAGCGATGAGCCTCCTGTTCCTTACATCGTTTTTCCTGGCGAGCCTCGTAGGCCTCTTTCTTTCGTTTTGCTTTTAGTCTTCGCTTTTCCCTTTCTTCCTCACTCAATTGCGGCCGTCGGGTGCGCTCTGGTTTTTTCTTCTGATCCTCTGGCTCAGCCTTTTTCTTAGGTTCAGGTAAATCTACTTTACCTAAAACTTTCAAGCCCGGAAGCTCTTTTTTTGGTGCCTTGATCAGCTTTACTTTCTCTAAATCCGGAGTTGCTTCTTCATTTTCCAGTAGCTCAAGCAGCTTGTCTGTCTGAATGACTTCATCATCGTTTGGTCGGGGTTGCGCCTCCAGTTCTTGCTCAGAGGTCACTGACGTTTCCAGATCCTCACTAGGTGCAGAATGGATGGCCAGCTCTCCATCTACAGAGGCAATGTCTTCTTCAGGACTCATTGGTTCAGATGTTGGCTGATCAAAAGATTGTTCAGGCTCTTTTTCCTCAATTTGTTCTTCAGGTTCCAATACTGGATCGTCAGGGTAGAGGTCAAAATGCTTAAATATCTGTGTTTCAATCGCGTCGTAAAGCTTCGCGTTAGCATGAAATTTTTCACCGGTTTCCTCTTTGAGGTAATCGATAATCTCCTGTAGGGGAATGTCATATTTACGTGCCAGCTGTCCGAGTCTCATAGGTGTACCATTGATTGGAGCTGCAAAACTAAATTTAAATGCTCTTATTCAGTAAGAGATTCATCATTTTACAATATGACCGGAAAAGGTAGTGTTGGCTCGTCCGGCATCAACAGTGGAAGTTGGACCATCATACCTGATGTACACTCTATTTCCCTCTTCTAGTTTGATCGTCTTGGCAACAGCAATTGAGTTTACTTCTCCATTATGAGCATAGAGCTGAGTTTTTGCGACCAATGACCCATCCAGACTTCCTGTTTCGTCTGAATCAACATAAATCGAAATGGCAGCAGCCTGATTGGCAGCAAAAGTAACGGTGAGATGAGCGTCAAAATGATAATTCCCATCTTTTGGAGCCTTAAAATAATGTCCGCTGGAATAGAAGTCATTCCCATCTTCGAAGACAACCTGATTAAACCCAATCGGACCACTTGAAATATAACTAACAGATTCATCCAGAAAAGCTTCAAATGCAATTGATTCCGCATACTCGTTAAAGGCGTTTATTAAACTTGACATATTAGCGTAGAAATCTGCATCTGTAGTGAATACATCATCAAGATCCTCTGATAGTGTTCCGCCCGCATCTGTTAATTCAAGAGAGGTTCCATTGAGATTCATGCTGGTGTTGAGTTCGTTGGTAGCATCCTTATCGAGATCAAGGGCTTCACTGTCGCTGATGGCAGTAGCTAACTCTGTGTCGGTTGCGAAAGTAGGATCCAGGTCTACGCTCAGTGTTCCACCTGCATCGGTAACCTCTACGGATGTACCTGAGAGTTGCACATTGGTGTTCAGTTCATTGGTAGCATCCTTATCAAGATCAAGGGCTTCACTGTCGGTAATGGCAGTGGCTAACTCTGTATCCGTAGCAAAAATAGGATCAAGATCGACGCTCAGTGTGCCGCCAGCGTCGGTGATTTCTAAAGAAGTACCTGAAAGCTGCACATTGGTGTTCAGTTCGTTGGTAGCATCCTTATCGAGATCGAGTGCTTCACTATCGCTGATGGCTGTAGCTAACTCTGTGTCTGTTGCGAAAGTAGGATCGAGATCGACGCTCAGTGTTCCACCTGCGTCGGTAACCTCAACGGATGTACCTGAGAGTTGCACATTGGAGTTGAGTTCATTGGTAGCATCCTTATCAAGATCAAGGGCTTCACTGTCGGTAATGGCAGTGGCTAACTCTGTATCCGTAGCAAAAATAGGATCCAGGTCGACGCTCAGTGTGCCGCCAGCGTCGGTGATTTCTACAGAAGTACCTGAAAGCTGCACATTGGTGTTCAGTTCGTTGGTGGCATCCTTATCAAGATCGAGCGCTTCACTGTCGCTGATGGCAGTAGCTAACTCTGTGTCTGTTGCGAAAGTAGGATCCAGGTCGGTGCTCAGTGTGCCACCTGCGTCGGTAACCTCAACGTATGTACCTGCAATTTGCACATTGGAATTGAGTTCGTTGGTGGCATCCTTATCAAGATCGAGGGCTTCACTGTCGCTGATGGCAGAAGCCAACTCCGTATCGGTAGCAAAAGTAGGATCAAGATCGACGCTCAGTGTGCCGCCAGCGTCGGTAACCTCAACGGATGTACCTGAGAGTTGCACATTGGTGTTCAGTTCGTTGGTAGCATCTTTATCAAGATCGAGTGCTTCACTGTCGCTGATGGCAGTAGCTAGTTCTGTATCCGTAGCAAAAGTAGGATCCAGGTCTACGCTCAGTGTGCCACCTGCGTCGGTAACCTCAACAGATGTACCTGAAAGCTGCGCATTAGTGTTCAGTTCGTTGGTGGCATCCTTATCAAGATCGAGGGCATCACTGTCGCTGATGGCAGTAGCTAACTCTGTGTCTGTTGCGAAAGTAGGATCCAGGTCTACGCTCAGTGTTCCACCTGCATCAGTTATTTCTAGAGAGGTACCTGAAAGCTGCGCATTGGTGTTCAGTTCATTGGTAGCATCCTTATCAAGATCGAGAGCTTCACTGTCACTGATGGCAGTGGCTAACTCTGTATCCGTAGCAAAAGTAGGATCCAGGTCTACGCTCAGTGTTCCACCTGCATCGGTAACCTCTACGGATGTACCTGAAAGCTGCGCATTGGTGTTCAGTTCGTTGGTAGCATCCTTATCAAGATCGAGAGCTTCACTGTCACTGATGGCAGTGGCTAACTCTGTATCCGTAGCAAAAGTAGGATCCAGGTCTACGCTCAGTGTTCCACCTGCATCGGTAACCTCTACGGATGTACCTGAGAGTTGCACATTGGAATTGAGTTCGTTGGTGGCATCCTTATCAAGATCGAGGGCTTCACTGTCGCTGATGGCAGAAGCCAACTCCGTATCGGTAGCAAAAGTAGGATCAAGATCGACGCTCAGTGTGCCGCCAGCGTCGGTGATTTCTACAGAAGTACCTGAAAGCTGCGCATTGGTGTTCAGTTCGTTGGTAGCATCCTTATCAAGATCAAGGGCTTCACTGTCGCTGATGGCAGTAGCTAACTCTGTGTCGGTTGCGAAAGTAGGATCCAGGTCGATGCTCAGTGTGCCACCTGCATCGGTTATCTGTACGGATGTACCAGACAACTGGGTACTCGTATTTAACTCATTGAATGGATCTTTATCTTCATCCAGGTTTGATAGGGTTTCAATCGATTCATCCACATAATGCTTGGTAGCTCCATCCTGATTATCTGTAGGATCTGAGACATTTGTCAGTCTATTATCACCCACGTTTACATTTGTAACGGCAGGAGCAAAGCCACTCAGAGGTATCTGATTCTTATTCAAATCTTCATTCTCGATCGATTCATCAATTATTTCAGCTGAGCCGATTACGCTTTCATTTATCTGAAAACTGGCACTCTCAATTGAAATATCACCAGTGACCGGTACACCTTCAGCCTTGTTATTGGTGTTTCCAACAAAGACATGATCTTTAAGTAAATGAGAGGATTGAAATTGTTCTCTGGAAGCCCACTGTGTATTGCCACTGGCATCAATGATCAATACCTTATTAGAATTCCCTTCTGGATTCAATTTTGTTATTCGGATGGTTCCGTTTGCAATGTCCTCGTTCAAAATGGAAAGGTTTGTAATATGGTCGGAAGTGATAAGTATTGGAGTTTCAATCACTCCAATGGTCCTTCCTTTGGAATCTATCGTAAGCTTCAAAACTGTGAACTGATTTCCATAAGTATCCGGGGTGATTCCTACGTCCTCCAGCTTTGTTCCTGTGACCGAGAAATCGGCAAGCTTATTAGTGGTGACTGCATTATCTGAAATTTTAGATGTTGTGATGCTTTGTTCCTGCAGTTTAACCGTTGAAATAGCCCCGTCACTTACTTTTTCTTCTGTGATTGCATCATCGCGTATGAGGGGGTTGGGATACGTACCGGTCAAATCGCCTCCGGCATTTTTTTCATTGATGACTCCCAGGCCGGCATTCCAACGGTTGTTATTCCAATAGTAAAATAGGTTTTCTTCACTGTCATAAACCATTAGTCCATTATCAACAAAGGATAATTGGCTTTGCATACTTATCCTGTGACTGGACGAAAATCTAGGTACTAAGAAGCCTTGATTTGATTGTGGAGAAACGAGTTCAAGGACTGAATTGCTGTTTGGACTATTTGTATTAATACCCACATTATTCTGACCTACGCTCGAAGCAGGCGCAATCAATGCAAGTACCAAAATTGTTAGGTTGATGGTTGGTTTCATGGTACATTAATACTCACCATAGAGTATCTGTAATGGCGATAGTAAAAGCTTATTTAAATCATATAATGCGTTATTTACTTTGAGTAATTGTGGTTTTTAGGTGTGTATGAAAATTATAAAAACCAATGGAGAATGAATCCAATTAATATCAAATTAATCCATTTAAAATCATTTTTCCTCTATCGATTCAATAATAATATTGTTATAATACAATTTTAAAAATATGATAATATGAGATTGACGAAGAAGAAAGCAACGGATCAATTGCGAACGTTTATTTCTGTGTCATCTTTTCTCGGTTCCTTTTTGATGTAATCGATCATCTTACAAATCTTCCAGTAACATTCTGTTTCTCCAGATGACTCAGCACAATTAATATCCCTTAGGGCTAAAAACAAGGCTTTTTGGGTAAAATTACCCACAACTGGGTATTGACTTTGGTAGGGAGTAGAACGAACTTTAACTATCCACCAATCCATACCATTATGGAATCTTCCAGTCACCCATTCCTAAAAGCAGCATGCTTCGTGCTGCTAGTTGCATTCTTGCTTCCTGAAATAGCATCATCCCAGGTAAAAGCACGAGGTATCTCCAATCGGGGCGATATGTTAGAGTTCCTTGAATTGCGTGTGGTTGAGACAGATGCTACTTTGAAATTCGCAACATCTACAGTTCCTTTTGATCGACCCTTTTTTCTGAAGATCAGAAGAATCAAACAGGGTACTCCGGGAGCTGTTGCCGGATGGTCTACCAACAAAGTAGATACCACTCATATCATAAAAGATACGGCTGATCTCAAAATCACCCAGACAAACTCATTTCTCAGTGAAAAGGAAGTAATAGATAACAGCCAAAGGAAGCCGGCAGCCACCATCGAAAGTGTCTATCTGATCCGAACCACTGAGCGAGCGATTCTACCCAAGAATCAGATGCTGGGTAATGACTATAAGATCAAGATCAATGAGAATATTTATTCATCAGGTAATCAAGAGGGTAAAGTCTATCAGGAAAGCACCACTTCCGAATTTGTATTTGTAGAGATTCCCAACCTGAAACCAAATAGCAGCTACCAGCTGGAAATTGAGTGGAGCAGCAGTGGGAGATTAGAAAAAGAGATCTACTATTTCACCACGGTTCCGGCGAAGCTGGAATCACGAGCCAAAGAACGACTCACGCCTCAATTTGGAGTGGCGAATGTAATCTTCAATGGTGACCATTCATTTTACAAAGTCAGCCTGGTCTTCGGGGTTTACTACCAGATACGGCCGGTTGATCCCGACATTCCTGTGCGGAATTATGCGGTATTTTCTACTCAACGAGTGTCTTTATTGCTGGGGGTCACCTTAAATAGCCTGTCTTCTGATACTCGCGGGAATCTACTGGGAAGCAGTAACCTGATGCTGGGAGCAGGTTACCAGGCATTTGATGGTGTGCGATTCTCTGTAGGACAGGTGATATTCACAGACATAAGCAATGAAAATGGATCGAATGATCAGAATAAAGACCTTTCCTCCACGCTGTATGTTTCTGCTACCATTGATCTAGAACTACAGGATTTGTTTGGAGGGGTTATTTCTGCACTCGGGTTACAATGAAAATAAAGTGTCGGATTAGGATGGAATACCACTAATCAAAAACTATATAAGTTTTCCTGTTGGGTTCAGTAGCTTTGATTCATTCAAAATTCAATCTAAACCTATCCCTATGAAACGATTACTATTTATACCAGCAATACTATTTGCGTGCATCGCTTATTCACAAGAAAGCATCGATTTAGATGCCATTGAAAAAATCAAAAAAGAAGGTCTGGAGAACTCTCAGGTAGAACAGATCGCTTTTGAACTCATTGACAAAGCGGGTCCTCGATTGTCAAACTCACCAGGATATGAGCGAGCGGCAGCATATGCCATCAATCAACTGACAGAGTGGGGGCTGGAAAATGCGCAGAAAGAAGCCTGGGGAGAGTTTGGCAGGGGATGGGAGATGAACAAAAGCTACCTGGCGATGACCAAGCCATACTACCTGCCTTTGATCGCTGTGCCGAAGGCATGGACCGGCAGCACGGATGGGCCGGTTACAGGCAATGTGCAGTTTGTTGAGATCAACAGTGAAGAGGATTTTGAAGAATACAGAGGAAAGCTGGAGGGAGCGATTGTGGCATTCAAACCCAGAGGTGATCAATCTCCCACCTTTGAAGCAGATGCTAAGAGATACACCGAGGAACAACTGGACGAGATGACAGAGCCGCGTGTGGAGAGCAGCGGATGGACACCCGAACAGATTGCAGCCTGGAGGAAGCGTCGGGCTTTCAGTGAGACGCTAAATAACTTCCTGACAGAGGAAGGTGTCGTGCTGATCATCAAAGGAGTGAGAGGGCGACATGGCACCTTATTCACCACCAGCCCACAAGGATATAAAAAAGATACGCCTGTTGGGATTGCAGAGCTGGAAACGGCACCTGAGCATGTAAATCTGATGGCACGCCTTGTGGAAAACGGAGTGGAAGTAACAGTAGAAGGAGAGGTGAAGACTACTTTCAATGAAGATGACCTGCAAGGGTACAACGTGCTGGCAGAGATTCCGGGAACAGACAAAAAGCTCAAAGATGAGGTGGTGATGCTGGGCGGTCACCTGGACTCGTGGCACAGCGCCACAGGAGCAACAGATAATGGTGCCGGATGTATTGTGATGATGGAGGCCGTGCGCATCCTTCAAGCTGCCGGTCTAAAGCCAAAGAGAACCATACGAATTGCCTTGTGGGGTGGAGAAGAGCAGGGGATCTATGGCTCACGTAACTACGTGAAAAACCATTTCGGTGACTCAGAAACGATGACACTGAAGAAAGATCATAGCAAGATATCTGCATATTACAATATCGATAATGGGACGGGTAGGATTAGAGGAATCTACCTCCAGGGTAATGAGGAAGCAGGTCCCATCTTTGAAGAGTGGTTTAAGCCTTATGATGACATCATGGAAAACACCACTGTTACCGCACGCAACACTGGCGGGACAGATCACCTTGGTTTTGATGCTGTGGGCATACCAGGCTTTCAGTTTATCCAGGATCCGATTGAATACAGCACCCGCTCGCACCATACCAACATGGACACATACGAGCGTCTGGTGATCGATGACCTCAAGCAGATCGCTACCATTGTGGCAGGGTTTGTATATAATACGGCCATGCGTGATGAGATGCTGCCGAGAGAGGAGTTGGAGGAAGTAGCATCTGAGTAGGACAAAGTTCTGGAAAAATAAAAACCGAAGTTTCAAACTTCGGTTTTTTTATTCATTATCTGCCCCGGATAATTAGTCGATATGTTTTGGTTTTAAACTTAAAGGCCCTAAGCAATATTTAAAACCCTAAGTCAAATTCCCTGATCACACGATATTTTATTGCACCAGTCTTTCCGGTACCAGCTTGAGAACCGTTGCTAAAACTTTGAAACCAACCATTATTTACGTTGAATTGAGTTGAAGTCCAATAAGAATTAGAAAAGATTTCTCCACCGCTAGCCGTTAGTACCGCATTTATTGCTTCCCTATTCAAATAGATCTCGTACATCTCATCCTTACTTGGTACAAACCAATCGCTAAATCCATTTAGTGTTAGGTTCAAGGCTGTGATAGCGAGGCTGCCTGCTTCAGAACATGCTGCTGCCATTGCTTCCGTATTTGTTTTCCCGGTAGTTATTGCGGTACCATTGGCTGCAGCAACATCTGTACCTGAGCAGCCCCATGGAGCATTACCTTGCTCTGTTGTTGAGCAAACCAGACCATGGTTGTTATCTGCTGGGTCTACCCAAAATATCACACCTCCATAAGCGAAATCACCTATTTCATTTACATTGTTCAGATTGATAGTTACGGTGAGGGTTTGATCCACGGTCTCGCCACTGCTCTCATTATTAACCGAAATGGATGCCGTGATGACCGGGTTGGTTTCATAATCAAAAATTTCTGGAGTCCTGACTGTAAGTTCCCCATCGAATTGATCTATGTCCATTGCATTAGCCGGAGTTTGAGATATTATGAAAAAGCTCAAATCACCATCCCCGATTACCGGAACAAATCCTAATGATTGATTGTCAGATGCATTTTCATCAATAGTAGACTCATAATCCTCGACACTCAACTCATTTACATTATTGAGATTAATTGTAATTGTAGCTGGGTCAGAATCATCAGCTCCCACGGTAGCTGTAAGCGTCTGGTTGACTTCAAAGTCGAACAGTGAAGCATCTGCCACAGTTATTTCACCAGTGCTGGCGTCTACATTCATGGCACCATCTGGTGATTGGGAAGTTATGCTAAAATTCAACACTCCACTTCCGTCGGTTTGAAGTGTACCTAAAACCTGTCCGTTGGTTGGGTTTTCATCAATATCAACGGAAAAATCCTGAATGGTAAGCTCATATACATTAGTGAGATTAATCGTAATTGTTGCTGGTTCAGAATCATCAACTTCCACGGTAGCGGTGAGCGTCGGATTGACTTCAAAGTCAAACAGCGAAGCATCTGCCACAGTTACTTCACCAGTGCTGGCATCTACATTCATGGCTCCATCTGGTGATTGGGAGGTTATACTAAAATTCAACGCTCCACTTCCGGCGGTTTGAAGTGTACCTAAAACCTGCCCATTTATGGGATTTTCATCAATAGTTACCTCCAGACTTTGAGTTGTCACTTCACTTACATTTATCACGCTAATGGTAACGGAAGCACTATTCTCAGCATTCTCCGCAGAGATAGTTGCTGTAATAGTTGAATGGGTCTCAAAATCAAATAATGAAGCATCCGCTACAGACACTTCGCCAGTACCCGCATCTACGCTCAAGGCACCAGAAGGTGTTTGGGAGGTTATGCTAAAGCCAACACCAACACCGTCGCTCGTTATGGTTCCTAAAACCTCGCCATCTGCCGGGTTCTCATCTATTGTCAGTTCCAAATCCTGGAGATTGACAAGGCTCACTTGATTGTCATCATCCCCACAACTAATGGTTGAAAATGCCAATGCTATAATAAATAGATTGATGATTTTAAGTTTGTTTTTCATGTATTTAACTTTTTTATTGATTTTGCTCCAAATGCTTAATCTATAGTCAGGTTTTCCTGGACTTTCGATTAAGGAATAAGGGATGAACAGCTCAAAAATGGGATAAAGAGGTAGGGTAGAGAATAGTCAACCTATAAGCGTCAGCTATCAATTCATATGTGCTGCAGATAAACCCAAAAGTGAATTGAGTAGTAACTAGAACCTTGTAGAAACACTAGCTTGAGTGGAGAATGCTAGTGGCTGTTGTATTCAAGGAATGTTTTGATAAAAGCTTCTTTTTTGCGAGATGACACGGGGATTATCGTTCCATTTTTCAGGTGGATAATACCTGATTTATCGTACTTATCGATAAACCTTAAATTCACCATGAAAGATTGATGGGGTCTTACAAAGTGGATATTGGCAAGCTTTTCTTCATATTCTTTCAATGGCTTGGAAGCTATGTGTTTTTGTCCATTGGACAGATGAAAAGTAGTATACCCTTTATCTGATTCACAGAATAGTAGTTCTTGCAAATCTATTACCTGGAAGCTGTCGCTAAGCGATAAGACCAAAGTGGCATCTCCTTGGAGCCAGACCTTCCTGGCTTTTTCTATTTGTGCTTTTTGCTTGGCTAGGGGCAGGGCTTTGATTTTTTCTAGCGCTGATTCCAGTTCGTCAATATCCACAGGTTTCAGCAAATAATCTACAGCACCTATTTTCAAGGCTTTCAAGGCGTATTCCTCATAGGCAGTAATGAAGATAATCTTGAAATCAAGTTGTTCAGTCTGATCAAGAAAATCAAAACCAGAGCCATCAGTAAGATTAATGTCCAGGAAAACAAGATCAGGTTTGCAAACATTGGCGACTACCACAGCCTCTTTAACAGAGCCACATTCACCTATTATTTCCACATCAGTTTCAATTGTCTGCAGCAGATTTATCAGGCCTTTTCTAATGTAAGCTTTATCCTCTATCAACAATGCTTTCAAGATATCCGAAGTTTTTTGTGTGGTATTAACAAAGTTACGATGGTTCCCCTGTCACCATATATCGATCTGTCCTCAATAGTTACAGAACCATTCATCTTAAAATCTTTTGATATCAGGTTTAATCTTTCTGATGTGATAACGGTGGCCAATGATTTCTTCTTTTTCCTTTTGTTTTCTTCTTGAGAATTGATTCCAATGCCATTATCGGTTATAAAAGAAACCAATTCCCCGTTCACATATTTAATCTGCACTTCTATTCTTCTCCTTTCTTTCCAATCTTCGAAAGCGTGCTCAATCGAATTTTCAATAAATGGCTGAATGAGCATAGGAGGGATTTCAATCAATGATGTTTCAATAGATCCATCAATATCAATAGAGTAATCATATTGATTATTCTCCAGGTTCTGAAGAGCCAGGTAATTTTCAACTGCTATTATTTCTTGTGAGAGCAAGACCATCTTATCGCGAGAGTTTTCTAAGGTGATCCGCAGTAGTTTTGAAAATTTGGATAGATAGCTGACTGAGTTTTTTTGCTCCTTATTTAGTATCATACCCTGAAGCACAGATAGGGAGTTGAAGATGAAATGAGGAGTCATCTGAGAGCGCAACAGCTTCTGCTCAGTCATGATGCTCTGATTTTTTAGCTTAATCGCATTGAATTTCTGATAGAAGATCATCGAGCCAGATAGGATGGAGAGAACTAGAATACCAATTATGGCCCACAGGTAATTTTGTCTGGATTGGGCCAGATCCTGAGATGTGGTCAATACGGTTTGGGTGAGTTTTAGCTCGCGGATACTTGCAGAGTCCAATGCTTGTTTGTACTTGTACTCATATTCTAGTTGGGCAATTTTTTCAATATTCTCCTTATTAAAAAGGCTGTCATTCAATAATTTGAATTGTTCCAGATTTTTGAGCGCATCCTTATAATTGCCTGCAGCCTGATAAATCTTGAAAAGAATTTCCGAAGCTTCTTTTTGATCTTCAAGAAAGCCAGACTCTATGGAAATTTCCTTTGCTTGTAGCGCGTTGCTCAATGCCTTAGAATATTCTTTTAGATCGACATAGGTTCTCGCCAATCCAAGATAAGCACTGCAGATGGCTTGCCTACTATCACTTTCTAGACCGCTTTTCTTTGCCTCCGTGAAGTATTGAATCGCTGTGCTGTATTCCTTCAATGCCAAATAAACCGAGCCAATGTTATTTTGAATAAAGGGAATATTACTGCCTGCACCAATCTCTTTACTTATTCTTAAAGCATCGGCATAGTGACTGAGAGCAACCGTGTAATCTCCATTTTCCTCATGGATCATTCCAATGCTATTTAATACTATGGCAATTCCTTTTCTATTGATCCGCTCATTTATCTCTAAAGACTGTTTAAAGTACTCCAAGGCTTTATCCCTGTTTTTCTGAGTCTGATAGACATTCCCTATGTTATAGAGGTTATTGATAATACCTAAACTATCCCCAAGCTTTTCATTCATGAACATGGATTGTTTATAGTGCTCCAGAGCCAGTGGATAGTTCCCCTGTTTCTCATAAACTGTACCCAAATTATTTAGACTGTAAGCGACCCGCTGTTCATTCTCATCTGCTTCAGCGATAGCAAGAGCTTTTTTCAGATTTGAAATGGCTTCATCAAATTCTCCTAAATCCTGATGGACGGCTCCCAAATTGATGAGCGGTACAGAAAGATTTTTGCCTCCTATTTCTTCTTCTATCTTGAAGGCCTCAGAAAAGTAGTGTACGGATTTCTTTAGTTCTCCAGTATTCTTATAGGCTATCCCTATTGCATTGTAGCAGCCGGCTATCCCAGGTTTGAAATCAATGCTTTCATACCAACTCAGCGCCTTTTTGTAAAAGTTCAATGCCTGATCAAAATTCGACTGTATTGCCTCGGTTATGCCTCGGATATAAATGCTTCTGGCCTTTCCCTTTTCAAAATGAATAGCATCAGCTATTTCATCAGCTTCATCTAAATATTCAATGGAGGTGGTTAGGTCTTTACTGAAATAGGAAAAAGCCAGCTCATTTAAAAGATTCACTCGTGTGGTATCCTTTTCGATATGTAATGACAGTTCTGCTTCAAGACTATCGATTTTGGAGATTTGCGCTTGCAAGGCACCACCAGCGATAAGTAGGAAGCTAAGCAAGAAAAACCTGGAGGAGTAAAATGAAAGTTGGGTTCTATATCTGATTTTCAATTTTAGCTGATTTATTAAGCATAAAGTAAATTCGATTCACTTCCCGATACAAGGTTTACTGAAGATATTCGCTAGTATTGGCATCCTCGTGATTTTGCCGTTTTCGCCGTTCCAGCGATTGGGGTGGTGAGTATTCATAGTTACTTGCGCGTGTCATCCTGAACTTGTTTCAGGATCTGGGTTAGTGCGCTGGCTTCCTCAATTTAGATGAACTCACCCCCAGCCCCTCTCTTTACAAAGAGAGGGGGGTTGAATTTGCAAATAAAAGCGTGTCATCCTGAACTTGTTTCATGATCTGGGTTAGTGCGCTGGCTTCTTTTATGCAGAATCATCTACAATCGTCCGAGCCACCGCATACCCCGTTTTCCCCGTTCCAGCGATTGGATGCTATCCTCACTTTAAAGAAAAGGTGGGAAGGAGAGTATGGTCGGAGAGGGAGGTATTTCTAAGTCTTAAACAAATGGACCGAGATTGCTTCAGTCGTACCTCCTTCGCAATGACGGAAACAATATTTATTACCGTCATCGCGAGCAAAGCGAAGCGATCTTATTCATGCTTGCAAGTAATGTGCGTGTCACCCTGAATGCAGTGAAGGATTTGAGATAGGGGTGACGAAATGTGGATGACCTCACCCCCAACCGAACCGTCGGACCGCCCTCTCCAAAATGGAGAGGGGAGTTGAATTCTACACATAAAAGCGTGTCATCCTGATCGCAGTGAAGGATCTGGGTTAGGGGTGACCACTCTGGCCTTGGTGGCCAATACTTTTTGCTTGATCGTATGACTCTGCTACAGACGATTGTTTCCTCATTTTTGTCTTGATACAAAAACGAGGCAAAAAAATCAAGGCTGATTCATTAATGGCTAAAAATGCTTCATAAAGCCTAAAACCCTCGAAACTCGCTGCGCTCAAACAGTCGAGTCTTTTTTTACGGCTTCATGCTTCATTTTCTTTACGCCATTTCTGAATAGGCCATTGTTCGCCGTTCCGGCGGTAGGATTAATGAGTATTTCATAGCCGTAGGCTATTGGATATTCAAGAATGGCCTTAAATCATGAGCGTTAAGAAAAATTGAAGATGGAAATCCTAAATGCAAAACCACTGCTTGAAGCCGACATAGGAGGCGAGGTTTGGTTTTGCGTGTAGAATCAATTCAATTTCTTAGCGAAGGATTTACAGCCTTGATTTTAGTCAACTTTTTATCAAGAAAAAGTTGAAGCCATAGCGGCTTGAGCGTAAGAAGAACAAAATAAAAAGGACGTATGGACTTTCAAAGAAAAGTATATACTGTCACGCAGTGAATGATCTGGGTTAGAGCATGCGAACCGCCACCCAATTACGTAAAATTTTAACCCCATTTCCTTTTGCTCATTTCAGGTCTTCCTTTACTTTTACTAAAAATATTAGCAATATGATAATAACCAGAAAAAGCGAAGGATTGAATGAAGAAGAATGGATGAGACGGGTGACGAAGCTCTACAACGAGCGACAAACCCTCTTTCCCATTGCGTATGAACCATTGAAACGATTGTATGACCAGGACTACAGCATCGAAGAGGCGCTGCTGAAGGACCTGACCAAGGGACACATGTATGCCTTTATGGAGCTACACATCAAACACGAATTGGGGGAGTATACCACCACGTTTCGGACGGATGAACAGGCGAAGCAGTTTTTCCAGAAATTTCCCGAAATTAGGAGGGAACTAACCCTCTGACCCATGTGCTACGATGCAGCCACCATGGCCAAAAAGGCCAAACACTACGCCCAGCGATACGGCGATACCGATATGTGGGAGCAAGTGAAGATCAAATACCCGGCGATGTACCACCTCAACGGGTTTGATGAACCTGACCTGCCGGTGATCACCAATGAGCAGCCCGACAGGGTGAGCCTCCATCATTGGGCGTTTGTGCCGTTTGTGTATGCCCCGCAGATCCATGGACGGCCCATGAACACCCTCAATGCACGGAACGACAAGATTTTTACTTCCTCCAGCATCTACCGCGAGTCTGCGAATAGCCGCAGGTGCCTGGTGATGCTGGATGGCTTCTTTGACCACCACAAGAAGGAGGGGATAGCCTACCCACACTATGTGCGGCTGAAGACCGACGAACCCTTCCTGGTGGGTGGCCTGTGGCAGACCTTTCAGGACCCGAGGGACGGCATCCCGATAGATACCGTGACGCTGGTGACCGGCCCGGCCAACAAGGAGATGGCGTGGGTGCACAATGAGCCCGCCTACTCACCCGACTCCCGCATGATCTTTATTGTGCCAAAGGAGCACGATGAGTTATGGCTGCACGGCACCCCGGAAGAGGCTGCCGAAATCATACAACCACTCCCTGACGGGCTGCTGGAGTACTACCCCTGCCAGCCGATCAAAGACAACAAAAAGCTGAACCGCAAATACTCCGGCAATGTACCCGAGGTGCAGCAGCGCAAATACTACCCTAAGCTGGAAGAAATACAGGGTGGGTTGTTTTGAGTATGCCGCTCATGTAAAAGCCTATTTTACTTGCTTATGAGGTATGTGAGATTGTGAGGGAGGTTTTGTAGATTTATGTGCTTTTTGTCACCGCTTAGTCTAACCAATGAAGCACAACGAAGATACTCGTGTCAAAATCCCTACGATTCTGCATCTGACCAGACTGGGATACAAGTATCTGACGCTTAAGGGTGCTAACTGGGACAAATCAACTAATATTTTCACTGACCTCTTTAAAGATTCGATTGGGCGAATAAATCCGGAATTGGATGCTGGTGATATTTCCAGAATCTACGATGAGCTATCTCTTGACTTGGAGAATGAAGATTTAGGACGTGTTTTCTATCGGAAGTTGATAGATCGAAATACGCCTCGACTGATTGATTTTGAAGATTTCAATAATAACAGCTTTCATGTAGTAACCGAACTTCCTTGCGTCAAAGACGATGAAGAGTTCCGGCCAGATGTGACCATCCTTATTAATGGAATGCCGCTAGTGTTCATCGAGGTGAAAAAACCCAATAACCTGGAGGGTATTCAAGCTGAGCATAAGCGAATAGAAAAGCGATTTCAGAATAAGAAGTTCAGGAAGTTCATTAACCTAACGCAGCTCATGATCTTTTCCAATAACATGGAGTATGATGATGAAGCACTGCAACCATTACAGGGAGCTTTCTATTCCAGTACAGCGTATAATAAGCCGGTTTTTAACTACTTCCGGGAGGAAGATACTTTCAACTTCGATTCGCTACTCAAGCCATTGGAGCCTGAAATTGAGGATTCTATTTTGATGGACACCAACTATGTTGGTATCAAAAACTCGGCAGAATTTCAAACCAACAAGGATCATGATACTCCAACCAATCGCATCTGCACTTCTTTACTTCAAAGGGATAGGTTAGCGTTCATTCTTCAATATGCCATTACCTATGTAGAAGAGGACCAGGGTAAGCTGGAGAAACACATCATCAGATACCCTCAGCTTTTTGCGACAAAAGCGATTGAGCAGAAACTAGAAGAGGAAGAGAAGAAGGGAATTATCTGGCATACACAAGGTTCAGGAAAGACAGCACTATCGTACTACAATGTTCGATACCTCACAGACTATTTTCAGAGGAAAAAAGTCATTCCCAAGTTTTACTTCATTGTTGATCGAATTGATCTGGCCGAGCAAGCAGCTAAGGAATTTCGTCATCGTAACTTATTAGTTCATGAGATTAGTTCTCGGGATCAGTTTGTAAAGGATATCAAGAATACGACCGCACTGCACAATACCTCGGGTAGGCCGGAGATTACTGTTGTGAATATTCAGAAGTTTAAGGAGGATAAGGATGTCGTTCGAAACACAGATTATAATGTGAATATCCAGCGAGTTTATTTCCTGGATGAAGTGCATCGGAGCTATAATCCCAAAGGGAGCTTTCTGGCCAACTTAAATGAATCAGATCCGAATGCAATTAAAATAGGATTAACAGGAACCCCGCTTTTAGGGAGTGATTATAACTCCAGGAGCTTATTCGGTAGCTACATCCATAAGTACTATTACAACAAATCCATTGCAGATGGCTATACACTTCGGCTGATTCGAGAAGAGATTGAGACAAGCTACAAGCTGACTCTAGAGAAGGTGTTGGAAGAGGTAGAACTGCTCAAAGGAGATGCAGACCGTAAGTTCATTTATGCGCATCACAAGTTTGTGGAGCCTATGCTCGATTACATTATAATGGATTTTGAAAGGGCACGCATGACAAATGGAGATAGTTCGATTGGAGGGATGGTGATTTGTGATTCTTCTGATCAGGCTAAGAAGATGTATGAGATTTTTGAAGAAAAATATGCTGGTGGCGTTCGGGATTTACCACTTGCAGCAGAGCCATCCGGCAATTACGGAGATACCAAAACGGAAAGCTATAAGGTAAAATCAGCTGCCCTCATTTTACATGATATTGGTACCAAGGAAGAGCGTAAAGAGTTGGTACGTGATTACAAGAATGGCAAGATTGATTTTTTGTTTGTATACAACATGCTGCTCACAGGCTTTGATGCGAAGCGATTGAAAAAGCTCTATCTAGGCAGAGTGATTAAATCTCACAACTTACTTCAGGCACTAACACGTGTCAATCGAACCTATAAGGAATATCGGTATGGGTATGTGGTCGATTTCGCTGATATCAAGAAGGAATTTGATAAGACCAACCAGGCATATTTTAATGAGTTGCAAGATGAGCTTGGAGATGAAATGGAGAGCTACTCTAAGCTTTTCAAATCACAAGATGAAATCAACCAAGAGATTGATGAGATCAAGGATGTACTCTTTCATTTTGATACGCTGAATGCCGAAAACTTCTCCAAGCAAATCTCCCAGATCAATGATCGGACAGAGATGTTGAAAATCACTCGAGCTTTGAACAATGCTCGGAGTTTGTATAATCTGATCCGACTTTCCGGGAATTATGAACTGCTTGACAAGCTCGATTTTCAGAAGTTGACGGTTCTTTCTAGGGAGGCTAATAATCGTTTGGCTAACATCAATCTGAAGGAAACCCTGGAGAAGGGAGATGAAACTAGAAATCTTCTCAATGTGGCACTGGAAGACATTCTTTTTGCATTCACCAAAATCAGTGAAGAAGAAATGGTGTTAGCCGATGAATACAAGGAGATGCTTCGAAAAACCCGTGAGGCATTAGGTGGTAACTTTGACCCAGCGGATCCAGAATTCATTTCACTTAAAGAAGAATTGGAAAGGCTCTTCAAGAAGAAAAATCTGAACGAGATTACCAAAGAGGACATGGAGGAGAATATGAAAACATTGGACTCCATTCATTCAAAAGCCAAAGAGCTGGAGCGTAAAAATCAATTGTTGAAGGCGAAGTATGCGCATGATGAAAAGTATGCACGATTACATAAGCGATTGATGGAAAAAGATCCCTTGACTGAGAACGACTTAAAGTTATTTGAAGCTTTGAGTTCGCTGAAAGAGAAAGCGGATGAACACATATTGAACAACTCCAATATGCTGGATAATGAAAGCTATGTAGAGAAGATGATGATGCGGTTGGTGGTACAAGAACTCAAAAACCATCATCAGCTTGATTTGTCAATTGAGAAAACGAAACGAATTAACACCTTATTGGTGAAGGAATATTTAGATGAATATCAAGGAAGTGCAGCATGAGTACAGTAGAATTTGAAAAGAAAACAAAGGAGCTGATTGATGGGCTTAAGAGTGTATGCGCTCAGCATGGTCTCGGTAATGATGGCAATGAGTTTAAGGTCATCACACAAGTATTCTTATATAAGTTTCTGAATGACAAGTTTATTCATGAAGTAAAGAAGCTAGATAAAGCTATTGCCAAAGCAGAAAACTGGGATGAAGCGCTGAAGGCCAAAAGTGAGGAAGAGTATGAGTTTCTCATGCTCCAACTGGATGAGAATACCGCACGAATTGAACCGGATCATTTCATATCATCTTTGTTTGAGAGACAAAACGAACCGGAATTTGCCAAGATATTCGACGACACATTATTAGATATAGCAAAGGTCAATAGTGAGCTGTTTTCTGTGCTAACCAGTGGGGGAGAAAAGGTTAGACTATTTGACAAGCTGAGCAGTTTTGTTGAGGACAATAAAGATGAGTTTTGTAGGGCACTTCTCAATAAACTGGTTGGATTCAGTTTCGAGCATATCTTCCATGAAAAGTTTGATTTCTATTCCACCATTTTTGAGTATTTGATCAAGGATTATAACTCCAATAGCGGGGGTAAATACGCTGAGTACTTTACACCTCATGCGGTGGCTAAGATCATGGCCAGGTGTTTAGTAAATGTGGATGTGAAGAATGTGAAATGCTACGATCCATCAGCAGGATCCGGGACACTGCTTATGAATCTGGCACACCAGATAGGCGAAGATCGATGCACCATTTACTCACAAGATATCTCGCAAAAGTCCTCTCACTTATTACGATTGAATTTGGTCTTGAATGGCCTTGTACATTCCATCCCTAATATTGTCAAGGGGAATACGATTCAAAGTCCCTACCACAGAACCAAAAGTGGACAATTGCAAGAATTTGACTTTATCGTATCGAATCCTCCGTTTAAGTTAGACTTTTCAGAGTATCGAAACGAGCTTGATGTAGATGCAAACAGTGAGCGCTTCTTCGCCGGAATACCGAATGTGCCAAAGAAGAAGAAAGAGTCCATGGCTATTTATCTACTCTTTATTCAACACATTATGCATTCGCTGAGTGAGAAAGGGAAAGCTGCTGTTGTAGTACCTACAGGGTTCATCACAGCCCAGAGCGGTATTGATAAAAAGATCCGTGAGAAGCTGGTGAAAGAAAAGATGCTGGCTGGAGTCGTGAGTATGCCAAGTAACATCTTCGCTACCACAGGCACTAATGTATCCATTCTTTTTATAGACAAGGAAAACAAAGAGGATGTGGTGCTGGTGGATGCTTCCGGATTAGGAACCAAAGTGAAGGTGGATGATAAGAACCAGAAGACGGTTTTATCAGGTGATGAGGAAGACAAAATCATTGAGACTTTTAATCAGAAGGAAGCCGCAGATGACTTTTCTGTTGTTGTAAGCTATGAAGAAATAGAGGCGAAAAATTATTCGCTGAGCGCTGGTCAGTACTTTGAAGTTAGAATTGAATATAGTCACATTAGTATCCAAGATTTCGAGAAAAGGATTTCGGACTATGACTATAATCTTAAAGGACTTTTTAAAGAGTCAAAAGAATTGGAATCCAGTATTAATGAGCACCTTTCCAAGTTGAATTATGATCTTTAATAGTTCCAAATTCAATAAACATTGGCCAACTAAAAGATTGGATGAACTAGGAGAGTTTAATCGTGGTAAGTCAAGACATAGACCGAGAAATGATAATGCATTATTTGATGGAGGTATTTATCCTCTCATTCAAACAGGTGATGTAAAGGCGGCCAATCTTTACATAGAAAGTCATAGTGATTGTTATAATGAATTTGGTCTTAGTCAAAGTAAGCTTTGGCCGGAAAACACTTTGTGCATCACGATAGCAGCAAATATAGCTGAGACTGGATTGTTAAGATATCCGATGTGTTTTCCTGATAGTGTAGTTGGTTTCAATGCATATGAAGATGAATGTTCAGAAGTCTTCATGCATTATATATTCAACTACATCAAACAGGCAATTCAAGGTAGGATCCAGGGCAGTATTCAAGACAATATAAATATTGAATATTTAACTGGGCTCAGCTTTAAAATACCAGAAAAGGCAGAACGCAAAAGAATTGAACTATTCCTATCAGATCTAGACTCCAAAATCTCCCTTAACAACCGCATCAATCAGAAGCTGGAGGCCATGGCTAAGCTCATTTATGATTACTGGTTTGTCCAGTTTGATTTCCCGGATAAAAACGGCAAACCTTACAAATCCTCTGGCGGTAAGATGGTCTACAACTACCAGCTGAAACGTGAGATTCCAGATGGGTGGGGGGATGGTGAGCTTTCTGATATCGCCAATATCACTATGGGACAATCGCCCCCTGGTGAGTCATATAATGAAGAAGGAATTGGATCTGTTTTTTACCAAGGTTGCACGGACTTTGGTAGCCGTTTCCCATCAAATAGAAAATACACAACTGAACCTAGTCGATTTGCCAAAAAAGGAGATATTCTTCTCAGCGTAAGGGCACCAGTTGGGACCATGAATATTGCAAATGAAGACTGTTGCATTGGTCGAGGGCTTGCTGCTCTTAATAGTAAAAACAACTCGATATCATACCTCGATGGGGTAATGCAATATTTTAAGCAAATATTTGATCGAAGAAACTCTGATGGAACAACCTTTGGGGCAATCACAAAGGGAGACTTACATTCATTGAAAGTTGTAAAGCCAAGAGCCAGTGTAATTGAAGCATTTGAAAAAATCGCAAAGCCCATTTTCGAGAAACAAAACCTTATCGGCCTAGAAAACCAAAAGCTCTCCGAGCTTCGGGATTGGCTGTTGCCTATGCTCATGAATGGTCAGGTCACTGTCAGTGAGGCGAAGGAGTATGTGCAGGAGAGTGAGGTGAGAATGGCAGCTGAGGAAGGGGGTGGGTATGGGTAAATTGGAGCATTGGGTTGGTTCATTAATCCGAATCTCATACTTGTTGTTAGCAATTTCAGGTTTTGCTGTTTTAGGAATTATTATCACACTTTTTGAAATGCAAGACTTATTTGAAAAGTGGTTTGATTTTGCAATCCCAGGTTCATGGGAGGTAAACAAGAATTATGTTAATGGATTGCTTACTGTAGTTACAGGATTGTTTACAATAGCTGTTCCTCTTTCTATTCAGATTGTTACATCTAATGTAACCGAAAATTATCGAGATAGGGAATTACAGGACTCACTTTACAAAGAGTCCGATTATTTGGCTATGAAGCGAGTTACTATCATTCTAATCTTACTCACTATACTCTCTTGGATTGATATTTCGAATTCATATTTCAACCTCATTGCATTACTAATTACACTTGAAGCAATTCGAGTATTCATGCGTTTTTTGAAATTAATTGAGATATACTCAAGTGATTTTTTGTCTAAAGTTCTCGATCATAATAAAAAGATAATTGATGAGCTACTCTGAAAGCATATCGGAAACGCTTTCATATAGTCTGGAAAAGATTCAAAAGGTTCTTTCTGATAGAATTAGATCCAATGATTTAAGAGATATTTATAATGAAATACACTGGCTCAATGATGTTGTAAGTAGAGTTTTTAAGCTGGAGGAGATTGATTTTGACAAGTTTCGGGAAATTATTGATGCTGATAGAGTATATGATCCTGTTACTGCTCCTGATTGGAGCAAAGTAGAATGGGACCAAGTCGAGATTAGAAGAATACCGCAGGATGATCCAGATAAAGTCATACTACCAGTTGGTTCACCTAAGGGAAAGTATTATCGAGGCTTTCTGGATATAATCTTCCGATTGGGTTTTAATCTATGGGGGCTTGCCATTTCAATAAGAGAGCGTGAGTTAGGCAGGGAAATATCTCGATTTATGCTCAACTGCCTAGAACATGTTGCTCATATTAAGTCCAAAAAAATTGATAGATCAAGATTCGTTATTGATCAGTTAGGAATTATCTATCAAATTAATCGAGATGCTGTTTATAATTCAAGAAACGAGTGGGAGAAGGATTTGAGCTTCACTGTAGGTGTTACCCATTTTTTAGACATCATAAGGCGTGAAACTTTTCCAATTGAGCTTTCAAAGGAGTTTTTTAATCATCTATTTTTTAATATTCGTCTTTTGACAATGGAAAATGACCAGCTTTTCCGTGATTTGATTGGGCATTTAACAGATGGTCAGTTCATGGAAAACTGGATAAGCTTTCCAAGCAGTAAACTTTCACGCCTATCAATAACAGCGAGACAAAAAGAAAAAGACGATTTAAATGAAAGTATAGATTTCATTAATGATCTGAGGCTAAGAAAAATTAGAATAACTAAAGAGAACATAAACCTGGCCAATAAAAAGATAATTTATATCCATAATCAAATTAAGGATAAATCTAATCTTAGAATTGTTCTGACTGAAAAGGATGTCATTAATTTAAAGAGATGCTTGGATCAACTATATAAGGCTCGAAGTGTGCGGGATGTAGTTATTTACTCGCTTTGCCATCTTATTTTTCAGAAGAAGTACGACTTGGTTTTTTATGCATTCAAATACAATCAACCCGACGATTCAAATGCTACTTGGACAAACACAGAAATAGTGCCTACGTCAGATTTAGAACTGATGTACTTAATGGAGGATCAAGATACTATTGAGCAAAGGTTGATTGAACTAGGTTGGCCAGATCATCATGGGACAGGTCCTTATGTAAGACAACTAATATTCCTCGCCATTTTTTTTAATCAACGATTAAAAGGGTTATTCAATAATAAGGAAAGTGATCTAGGTAATGTTATAGAAAACTATTGTGGAAAGGATCTTGATAAGCTTGAAATAATCTCCAATCGATTATATGGAATTTCCAATTCTATAAAATCCTTTCAGGAAGATGACATTTATGAGTTCATCTACATGGAGTATCGTCTATGGGATGAGTTGAGTAAAAGATTAATGATCATTGCCGAAAGACTTAAGGGTAAAATCAAAAGAGCTCCTAAAGAATTAAATATTAAAGGAGAAGAAATTGAGGGTTTCCTCAATTCCACAAGTCAATTTATTGTAGAAAAATCTTTGATTTTTAATCTATTTGATAAGTGGCGCGTGAAGTCAAGAGGAAGAAAAGTAGCGTCATTGAGGTCGTTCAATGAGGAAGAGTTTAAAATACCAAGGAGCTATTTTCTAAGGAAGTCTAACAGTTACTGGAATTATGACCAAACTTGTTCCAGCACTTTTGCTAACAACTTTGACTCAAGGACCTTCAATCAACTTGATGAATATCTTGATCAAGGTGAACTATTGCATTCCACGTCAGTGAATAAATGGATTCAAAAACACTCAAAAAAGGAGCAAGCTATCATTTTTTCTGGACTGTCAAGTCTCTTTTTCTTTCATAATCAAGCAGAATTTGTATTGGAAGAAGATGAACTATCTGGTTTAAAAGGATACTATAAGGATTGTCCAGTTTTTGAAAAGTTGATCAATCATGAGGAGCATGCAGTAAGAATAATTGATCTAGAAAGCTTAAAAATGTTGAGGATAAATCCTGTGCCAGAAGGTTTTGATAAGATTGGGCGAATAGGTTACAAGTATTCCGATAAAAGAGATGAGGAGATTGTTGAGGTGACATTTTTAACCCAAGCTTATGTTGAATTAGCTTCTAAGGTAGGAGTAAAGGTGGATGTAGATACTAGTTATAAGGAATAATTGGAATCATGGAACAATTAGCTCTTTTCGAAAAGATTTCAAAAGACAATATCCTCCAAGCCATTGAGCGAATTGATGAAGAAGGATACCCAACCAATCGAAAATCGAGTTCTTACGATCTGATTTACAATCGAAAAGCCTATCCACCTAAATATATCCTTTCTCTTGCTGGCTACTTCGCTGATGGCAATTTCATTTCTCATAAGGAGTTTCAGGGTGGTGAGTCTACCGCCTCTTTTGATTTTTTGAAGTCACATGGATTTGAGATACTACCCAAGAATGAAACAGGGGGGTTAGAACAATCAAAACCTGTAAAGGACATACACCTGAAGTATTTCAAAGATTTCTTTTTGGAAGAAGAGTTTGAGCTTCTTAAAGAGTATCAAGGACAAAAAAAGGAGGAAGTTGATGAACACCATGAGGCTTATAATAAGCTCTCAAAGGCATATGAAAAACTGGAGTTTTGGACTAAAGAAGTAGACTCATTGACATTCGATTATGGTGCGTGGAGTATTCGTAAAAGGCCAACCAGTCAGGCCAATAAGTTTGATGGTTATTTATGGAGTCAGCTTTATCCTAGCAAGGAGTTAAAGGAATATCGCAAAGTGGCCATTACTCTTGGTTTGGATGAAAATTACAGATTTGTGGTAAAAATCGATACAGTTCATTTAGGTGAAAATGATCCTGTAAGAAAACACTACGAAGTTTTTCGAGGTGATTACGATAATTCAACTATCGTCCTTTTCAAAGATTTTTCTGCTAGTGATAACTGGGAAAATCTCATTGAATTTGGTAAGGAGTCAGTACAAAAACTGACTTCAAAGTATTATGAGTTAATAGAGTCTATACAGGAATTAGAAATTGATGCTGAAGACTTAAACATTAAACCTGCTAATGAGATGGAAAATAAACCCAATCTTAATGCAATCCTTTATGGACCTCCAGGAACTGGAAAGACCTACAATACAATCAACAGAGCAATAGCTATTTGTGACCCAAAGTTTGACTTGAGTCAGAGTCGGGATATAGTTAAAGAGCGCTTTGATGTATTACAGAGGGAGGGACAAATCGTGTTCACCACCTTTCATCAAAGTTTGAGCTATGAAGACTTTATTGAAGGGTTGAAGCCTGTCGAGAAGGAGCAAATGATCACATATCCAATTCAGGATGGACTTTTTAAAAGAATTTGTAAAGAGGCATTTCTCAGTATGCTCAGTCCAGAAGAGCTTAAGTCATCGGATTCCGATGAGAAGACACTTGATTCGATATATGACGATTACTTAGATTCATTGAGGCCTGAGATTGGAACTGGTAACCCTGTATTTCATACAATGTATGGACATGAGATATTACTCATGGACATTAAAAAAACATCAATAATTGTAAAGTTTAAATGGTTTAATAAAGAAAAGGGAATAGAGGCTACCCAGCCATTTTCGGTAACGAAGGATAAGCTTTTTCAACTTTATCAAGGAGGGTTAAATCCGAATGAAATCACTAGTCTTAAGGAGTCATTTAAGCCATTTTTTAAACATAATCTATCTGTTTACTATGCTGTATATAAGTCATTTCATGACTTTATAAAGGAAAACCTAACTGAAGAGACTGACTTGGAACCATTTGATCAGGATCGATACTCATATGAGGAATTAATCGATTCTTGGGAATCAGCTATTCTTCAAAAGGATAAGCCATTTCATGAGCTACTTGATGGAGCCAAGAAGTTCGTTCTAATTATTGATGAAATTAATAGAGGTAATGTTTCGCAAGTTTTCGGTGAATTAATAACACTCATCGAAGAGGGAAAACGTGCAGGAAAGAATGAGGCTCTGACAGTCACACTGCCTTACAGCAAAGAGAAGTTCTCTATTCCTCCTAACCTATATCTTTTGGGAACTATGAATACAGCCGACCGGAGTGTTGAAGCATTGGATGCTGCATTGCGAAGAAGGTTTGTTTTTGAGGAAATCCATCCAAATCCAGATTTGTTAGACTCTTACCAGGTTATGTATCGGTTTTGGAGGCAAAAAATGGGGAGATATTATGGGGCTGTTTCAATCTATGAAAAACATGAAAAGGATATTCGTGAATTATTAGGGCTAAAATTCAAAAGCAGTCAATCAGAAGTTACGTATACCGAAGTGGGAGATGACTTGCCGGAAGATTTCACTTTCTCCTACTATTATGAACGTGTTAAAGAGCTAATCTATTTCGAAGGAGGTTTTAGCTTTAGGATATTGCTTGAGGCAATTAATGCTAGAATTTCGTTTTTGAAGGACGAGGATCATCAAATTGGCCATAGCTATTTTATGGAGGTCTTTAGCATTGAGGAATTGAAGGAGACATTTAAGAAAAACATAATTCCATTATTAAAAGAATATTTCTATAATGATTACAGTAAGATTCGTTTGGTGTTAGGCGATGGATTTATGGAGAAAATACCAAAAGTTTCCTTTCCTGTTTCTAGTGAAGAAATAAATGAAGAGGATCAATATCGACTCAAAACAATTGATGAAAATTTTGATGTCTTAGCAGCAATTAAACAAACGATTGGCAAGTAATAAAACCATATTTGTTTATGAGCATTCCAAAATTAAAGTTGGGGAAAGCTATTGCGGAAGAGAGGGAAGGCTACATGAATTTGAGGAACGCCACTACAAATTACTCGCAAACTATTTAACCAAACATCCCAAAGCTCCCTATTATTCACTCTACGTAAATTCAATCCGATTTAATCAGTTTGTTGGTGTCATAAAAGTGGGAGACTTATCCATTGAGGTGCTTCCCAAAACAGATAAGCATGAACAGCTGAATGAAGGAGACTGGCAGTCTGTTTTATTGAAGATGCTGCTTATTAGCATTCAGGTAGAAGCAAAAACGACGACTAAAGCTGATATCACTATTCGTCAGCATTCGGTTTTAGAAACATATCTATCGCTCTTCTTAAAGGAAGCACAAAGGCTTATTCACAGAGGATTGGTTAAAAAGTATCGGACAAACATTGGTAATCAGTCAGCACTAAAAGGGAAACTCTTAGTTCATCAACAAGTAACTAAGAATGCCGTCCATGCGGAACGATTCTATGTTGCACATCAGGTGTATAACCGTGACAATGTGTTTAATTACATAATCAAGGCGGCATTAGAGTGTATCTGTAATATTGGAAGTATAGGGTTAACAAAAGAAGCTCAAGCACTTTTGCTTTACTTCCCTGATTGTACCCCTGTAAAGATTGATGAAAAGCTTTTCGCACGTTTGCAATACGATAGGAAGACTGATGGATATAGAAGAGCGTTGGAGCTAGCTCGAATCATTTTGCTTAACTATCATCCTGATCTGAAGGGTGGGAGCAATCAAATCCTGGCTATTATGTTTGATATGAACCTGCTTTGGGAGTCATTTATCACATGGTCACTTAGGCGCGCAGTAAGGGATAGAGGTGAAGTATTAGCACAAGCGAAAAAACTCTTCTGGCATCATGAGGATAATTGGAACTTGAGGTTGAAACCGGATATCGTACTAAAGATGGATGGAGAAACAACAATAATTGACACTAAGTGGAAATTCCAATCCGGAGTATCAATAGAAGATGTTCGTCAACTCTATGCCTATCAGCATTACTTTGAGTCTAATTCAGGATACCTATTGTATCCAAATCGGCTAGATAAAAAATCTGTGGTTATTGAGCAGGGAGATTTCTACAAGCCGCAGAAGCATGCTGATCAGGATAGGTTTACAGAAATGTCGTGTGGTTTGATGTTTGCAGATCTCATCGATGACGAGAAGCAATTGAGGGTGGATATTGGTGAGGAGATAGTTGAAAGTTTGAAATTTAGCTGTACAATCTGAGACTTCCTCCCCAGCTAGCGCAAGTCTCCGCTTGTCTATTAGAAGAGAATTTCTATCCTCATATTTCCTTTCAAAAGACTATTTAGTCAATCTAGGCTGCTTGAGAAAAATTTTACTATTTCTTGTTTATACAATCTATACTATGGCTTTTTACAATCTATCGGAAAGAATATAATACACATGGCATGATGTTTGCTATTTTTACCGCAACCTTCAACAAAAAGGTGGCGTTTTAAAAGAAGTTTAATTAATAAACTAGTAAAATGGTAAATTTTGTAATGGACGATTTCTTTGACCGAAAACCATTGGTGATGAATCAATTCAGTTTTTTAAGCGGTCTTCATGTACCTCCTCCAACTGGAGTCATTCAAGAGGTAAAGAAGCAGGTCTTAAACAATCATGGATTGGATTACTCGAGAAAAACTGGTTTTAATCTTATTGGTCTGATAAGTTATTTCAGACAATGGATTAGAAAAGTTTTGATTGAGAGCACTTTATGGTCAACGGTTCGTCTCGCTCCAGACGCGAAACAGGAGTAACCTGGCCGTTTTACTTGGTTTTATTTGATATAGAGAGATAGGAATTTGTGAATTCAGAAGAAATAGAAAAACCGAGTTGAGAAATCCTCCAGAAAGCGGAGGATTTTTCTTTTTTTGTAGGGTTTTTCTTAATCTTAATGATGAATTTTTCTTTTTCAAGCATGTTAAGGATAGAATAGATGTGTTTTCTTCTAATCTCAAGCCCATTAACCACATTTAATTCTGATTGCAATTTTTTAATTGAAAATTCAGTATCTCTATTTCGTGCTAGGGCAGCTAAAACCAATACAGACATCACCTTTTCGTCAATATAGCTATCATTTGAAGACGGCTGCAGTGCATCCCTAATTTGTCTAGCCATCTTAACAAGAAGCTTTTTCTTATCAATCTCAGGCATTTCTTCAATTGGATAGTCAGGTTTGTTAAGACAATGATATTTATACAGAGGAGAGTGATCGTCAAAATTGCAGATGTCAATGACAAGAGTGAAAATTTTTACCCCTTTCTTTTTAGCCTTACGTAAAATTTCAGGCACTTCTTCATTGTTGATAAATTCTGATGCTAAAAAATTTGCACTTACAAGTAAGAGAGCAACTTGACAGTTATCAATATACTCGTTTATCTTCAGCTTCCATTCTTCACCAGGTTTTATTTTGGTATCATCCCAAAACTCAAATTCATGCTGATGTTTAAGTTGCTTAAGATAAAGATCGACCTGCTTTAGCCAATCTGTATCTGCACGACTATAACTTATAAAAACACTAGCTTTTGACATCTTGTTTTGTGAAGTCTTTGAAATGAAGCCAAATAAGATACATCGTTGAAAGTACAACTATCAAGATTGTAAATGTTGTATTTAATATTAAATATAATGAGCCCTGATTCTCTTTGAGTATTTCGAGTTCAACGACATATTTAATAATACTTGTCAAGATGATCACAAGAGGAATAATAAGTGAGTATATCCAATGAATTATGCTAAGCACAATTGGGTAATTACTTAGGTATCCTTTACTTTCTCTAAGGATTTTAGTTTCTGTTAAAATATTGGATAGATTATTTTCAATATCATGAATGTACTTATACTGCCGATTAATTAAGATATTTAGTTGATAATATCTTATCACCAAACTTAAAAAAACAAACAACAATACTGAGCTCACTAGATTGGGATCAATTGTCATTGATTTTAAACCTAGTTTAGATGCTGTAACATCTTCAGTAATTGTAGTTGCAATAGCTAAATTTTGAGAAATTACGATCATAAGAAAGATCGTAATTATGTTAAACAGGAAGATTTTCTCTCTTTGATCAATATATTTTCTTAAATACTGAAATGTATCTTTATAGTGGTCATAGTAAATTTCTAATTCATTCTCTTTCATTATCGATCTATTGAATAAAATAAGTTACTTCAATTTATCTAATTGAACCATTAGTTGAAAGTCATTTACAAATATCATTTTTCTTCAAGTGAGGTTACCATGTCCTACTTCTCTTCGTCCAGGACCTCTGTTAGGTCTTACTTCTCCTGTTGAGAAACCCGGGAAGTTGTAGTGGAGAATGAATTTATTATATCCGGAGATCACCCCCCACTAGCGCAAGCGTCTACGCGACCCGATCCGCTTGTACTTAATACAGTCGAGGTTGGTACATGCGTATTAAAACTTACCGTCTTGTACATTTAGAAAGGAACGTGTATTTTCATTGTGTGAGCAGAAAGTATATTGTGGCAACACAATCAGTCAATAGAACTTAGCGATAACGTCTTGCTGGATCAAAAGCTGGACTACCTTCATATGAATCCGGTCGTTTCAGGTTTTGTATCAGAGCCCGAACACTGGAATTGGAGCAGTGCCTTAGATAATTCCGGAAGCAAAGGATTATTGGATGTAAATATGATTGAATAAGGCACGTGCAGGCTGGATCGCGATTCAGCATGGGCACAAGCGGACGTTTGCGCCAGTGAGAGGCGCGTTTGCAACGCGTGCAACAGAAGTTTCTATCTTTAGGTCATGTCTGAGAAGTACAAGTTTGGCAATCCCGAAGGACTGTATTTTGTCACATGCACGGTGGTTCATTAGATTGTAACAATTGAAATAATCAAAACTAGAAAATGGAGATAGGAAAAATCACTCAGAATCAATTAAATAAAATGATTGAGGATCACCAGGATTGGTTGGCCGATCCTATTCGTTGGCACAAGAAGCAATTGATATTTACCGGAGAGGATCTAATTGGTCTTCGATTTACCGGAGACCTTTCTGGTGCCAAGTTTACGAAGACAAATATTTCATTCTGCATTTTTAAAGATGTCAAGTTGTTTGGAGTAAGGTTTGTCTCGACGAATGCTTCTCATTCCGTTTTTGAGAATTGCTCTAATCCAAGGCGCGAGATTCCGGATGAGTTTGATGCAACAAAATTTACAGATAGGGATGGCTCTGACACGCCTGGTGATCCTACCTATCTAATAAAGACCAAGTTTATAGATTGTGATTTTGATCAATTTTATTTTGAAGGGTATCACCATAGGCTCAATTGCATTGGCATGGAAATCGTTAATTCCAAATTCAGGTATTTAGCTTTTACGAAAGCTGACTGGGGTAGTGGCTCCCTCTTAAATTCTGAAATTGTGAAGTCTCATTGTTATCAGTC
This sequence comes from Ekhidna sp., assembly GCF_965247405.1. GTDB lineage: Bacteria > Bacteroidota > Bacteroidia > Cytophagales > Cyclobacteriaceae > Ekhidna. Next base: position 90,792 of record NZ_OZ252014.1, on the reverse strand, counting down.
CAGATGCCATCATCTAAAAATTGAGAACTCACCCATTGCTGAATACGCATGGATTGAATCTGATTTCACGATGGCTAACATTGATAAAATAGATAGTTATCCAAACAGTCGAAATAATCACTTTAGGGATTTGAATTTTGGGCTAGCAAAGCTTGGAGATGTGAATTTTACTCAGAGTAAGCTCTTGAAATGTAAGTTTCCTCAGACAGAGTTTATAAATCGTCCCACATTTCAGAATGCAACTTTCGAACAAGTGGAGTTCTTACAGGCAGAGATGTCAAATAGTAATTTAATGGGGCTGAAGGCCTATGATACAACTTTTGCAAAGAGTAATCTATCAGATTCTGATATTTTCAGTTCGCACTTGAGTCGATCGGATTTTTCAGAGTGTAATTTGGATAAGTGTGTATTTCTATCAGCCGATCTGTCTGGTGCAATTCTTCTGAATGCATCAATCAATGAGACAGTATTTGAACGAGCTAACTTAAGCGGCGCTCAATTTCCAGATGGTAAGCAGTGTGCTGCCGGATCAATTGGGCAGTGTTTATGAATCCCACTAGCGCAAGCATCTACGCGACCCGATCCGTTTGTGCTTTCAGTGTACACGTCCAATACAAAGCCTAGCAGGTATATTCACCTTCCAAAATATTGAAAATAGATGCTTACAAGGGTACTTGTAAGCGTTAACAAAAGTCAATACCTTTTAACAAAAGGGGGGGGGTGAGGGAAAAGGGGATGAAAAGTTATATAATGCCTTTTCTAATATAATCGCTTATTACGGCCGTCATGTTTGGCTTACCTTCTTTTTTCAGGATGTTTGCCCGGTGCGTTTTTACCGTGTGAGCAGAGATAAAGAGCCGATCGCCTATTTCTTCATTGGATAACCCAAAGGACACCAGCTTCAGGATATTGGCTTCCTGCTTAGTAATGTTGGGGTAGGTCTCCATATCCGCTATGAAGTTTGGATTACTTGTGCTAATATTTAGAAAGCTTTTCCCACCAGTTAGGTGAATAAAGGATATGGTGTTTTTAGGTACCGAAGCAATGTGTTCGATATCGGCTTCTATCCCCAACACATGACCTATAGACTGGCTGGGAGTGAGGTTTAGCGCTACAGCCTGATGCAGTACATTTCTATATCCACCACTAGCTGTTTTCATTCGGTAGGTATAGCTGACCTTGTAAGAGGTTATATCGCTTGGCGATAAAAAGTCAAACAAAAACTCGCCAGCCACCTTTTCACAATTTTGGACATGAGGTACATCGTCCGGGTGAATAGGTTCGAGCCACTGAGCTACAGAAAACGTTTCGCTGGAGAGGCCCGTAAGCCTGTTATAATCATGGCTCACCATTTCCATTTTGAACTTCGGGAAGTTCATTAAGTAGTAATAATAACTTCCGGGTGAAAAGTACCCCGCTATTTGGTCTAAAACAGATAAATCGGGTGTTGTTACGGGATCATTGCCCTCATCGCTAAACTGCTTCCAAAAAGACAGCACCTGCTCTTTCTCCTTCATCGAACGTCACAATTAAAAGTCTGTGTATTGATCTAATTAAATCAAGAATTTGATAAAAATAACAGCTAGGGGATATTCAAATATACTCCTAAATAGGTATTTGATATCGATTGTGTGAATTCTATACTTGCCCGTATGAAAAACAAATTATTCGTACTACTACTATTGTCTCTATTTTTTGTGAAATGCACTGAATCCGATGATCCATCACCCGATGATGTGGAGGAGCTGGCGGATGAAGAAACTCCACTACCGCTGGAGGATGTTGTGATTGGTGAACAGACGTGGGCAAACCGTGACCTGACTGATACGGTTTTTAGGAATGGAGATGTGATCCTCAAAGCTACCAATGCCTTAGAATGGCAAAGTGCAGGCACAGCTGGAATTCCGGCCTGGTGCTATCAGAACTTTAATGATGCCAATGCCAGTAAAGGTGTATACTACAACTGGCATGCGGTAGATGATAGCCGTGGGCTTGCACCGATGGGTTGGAGGATTCCATCCAGAGAGGAGTGGGAAACATTGGGTGCATATATTTTCGAACAACACCCCGTTACTCCCGGAGTTAGTTTTGAATTCCATCCTGGCGCTCAAGCATTGATGAGTGAAAGCGGATGGCCAAATGAGATTCTCAATTTTGACTGTTCAGAACCAGGAGCCACTGTTGAGGTAGGAAATGGCACAGATGATTATGGATTTGCAGCCGTACCTGGACCCAGAATTTTGCTTGATGGAACAATTTATTATGATAAGCTAATAGACTGTGATGAACATAGAGCAGCGTATGTAAGCTGGTGGTCTTCTTCTTTGAGGTCAAGTGGTGAGTATGCGGACATTGTTTCAGTTACACCATTAAGTATTCCCAGCCCTACTTCAAGAAACTCTGCACTGGGTACAGGATTGAAGGTGCGATGCATTCGGTGATCAAGAAGTATGTGACAATACCTCTTAATCACACTTCCTTAAGCTGTATTTTAGGTTTGTTTAGGGGTTCTTATCGGTTGTTTGGGAAGTTACTTCCCGATACAAAACTTCGAAAAGATATTCTCCAGCAGATCATCGGTGGTTACTTCACCGGTGATCTCTCCTAAGTGGAAAAGGGCAGAGCGGATGTCCTGGGCCACCAGGTCGTTGCTCATCTGCATGTTTATCCCCTCAATCACACGATTTAGCGCCTCGTCGGTTTGCTGGAGGCTTTGAAGGTGCCGGGCATTGGTCACGATTACATCGCTGGAGCTTTTGGTCTCCTGTACGAACAATTTCAGTCGGTCCTTCAATTCATCCAGATGGGTTTTGCTTTTGGCTGAAATCAATACGGGAGATTCATCTTCAATAGCCGCTCTCAATTCTGCTTTTGCCTCATCTTCTTTGTTGCCTACCACCAGGTAGGGTACCTCAGATGCCTTCAGCCCTTTGATCTGCTCCCGGATATCCTGAACGGTATCGTTGGCCAGGTCTATCATATAGATCACCATGCTGGCCTGCTTCATTTTTTCCAGTGTTCGCTTCACCCCAATGCTTTCCACCTGATCTTCTGTTTCACGAATACCAGCAGTGTCGATAAATCGAAAGGCGATACCGTCGATGTAAATCTGATCCTCTATAAAGTCTCTTGTCGTACCTGCTACATCAGAGACAATGGCCTTTTCTTCATTGAGCAGGGCGTTTAGCAGGGTAGACTTCCCGGCGTTGGGTTTACCTGCAATAACCGTAGGGATGCCGTTTTTGATGGCGTTTCCATATTCAAAGCTGGCAATGAGCGATTGAATCAACGTCTGAATCTTATTGATCAGGTCAATCAATCCCTGTCGGTCGGCAAACTCCACATCTTCCTCAGCAAAGTCGAGCTCCAGCTCAATCATAGAAGCAAAGTGCACCAACTGTTCACGCAGGTTCTTGATTTCATCACTAAAGCCCCCACGCATCTGTTTCATTGCTGTTTGTTGCATGCTGGCATTCTCTGATGCTATCAGGTCAGCGACTGCTTCCGCCTGTGCCAGGTCAAAGCGTCCATTCAGAAAGGCTTTTTGGGTAAACTCTCCGGGCTTAGCTAATCGGGCGCCCTTGCTCACCAGCAGGTTCAGGATCTTTTGAAGGATGTACTGCGAGCCATGGCTGGAGATCTCAATCACATCCTCTTTGGTGTAGGAGTGAGGACCTTTAAAAATGGATACCAACACCTCATCTATGATCGTGTTTTCATCGTCCCGTATGGTCCCCAGATGGATGGTGTGGGAAGCTACTTTGGTCAGATCTTTCCCCTTAAACAGTCCGTTTACAATCGGGATTGTTTCAGTACCGGAAACGCGAATAATTCCCAGTGCCCCCTGTCCGGGAGGAGTTGCCAGCGCTGTGATGGTGTCGTTGATGTGAGACATGGGTGCAAAAGTAACTAGGTGCTATTTCTTTTCCGCTCAAGCCGCGGAGGCTTCAACTTTTTCTTGATAAAAACACTACGCGTGTCGGTAGACAAAAATCAAGGGTTATAAAGGGAGGTGTTCCCCCTTGAGGGGGTAAGGGGGTGATTTGAAGGAGATCATTGACTGTAGATCAGGATGACATGCTAAGTTTGATTTGTTCCGCTCAAGCCGCGGGGGCTTACACTTTTTTCATTGATAAAAAAGTGTAGAAAAAATCTAGACAAAATCAAATCCCGGCCTTTCCTAAGGCCTACCCCGTGATTTTGTCGGGTTCGCCGTTCCGACGAAAAGTGGGAGGGCATTATTGCCAGCGGCAGAGGGAAAATCCTAAGGCCTTAAATCATGAACGAGTAGAAAAAATGAACAAAAGCATGGTCATATGGAAAACCACTGTTTGAGCCGACGAAGGAGGTGAGGTTTGGTTTTACGTAAGTGATTAATTCATTTTTTTCGTGAATGATTTACAGCCTTGATCTTTTGCTTCGTTTTGCATCAAGGCAAAATGAAGGGCCTCCCGGCCGGAGGAGATGTAGGTTATTAGAATGATGGTATATGGTTAAGATATTGAAGATGATGAAACAAGTTCACAATAACTCATATAGATTCCACCATGAGGCGGCTAGGGGGTGACTCTTGCAAAGATCCTTCGCTTCACTCAGGATGACATCCTAAGATTGAATCAGGAATTCGCTGCGCTCAATTTTGAGATTGCTTCAGTCGTGCCTACCTCTCAATGACGTAAAAGAACGAGAATCATTCTTCCCTTAAATGGCAAGGAAGTGAGATGTCCTGGCAAGTATTTTCAATTTCATTTGTAAATAGGAAATAAATAAGTTTATATTTGTTTTGTAAATAGGAAATAAATAGGACTAATATGAAACTTGGAGCTTTTGAAGAATTGGTATTGCTGGCTGTAGGGGTGCTGGGCGAAGATGCTTATGGCGTCACCATCAAGGAAACCCTGAAAGATAAGACCAAGAAGAATCCAAGTATTGGAGCGCTGCATTCTGCGCTGTACCGATTGGAGGAAAAGGGCTACCTCGAGGCATCTGAAGGTGGAGCTACCAGTGAAAGAGGGGGAAGACGAAAGAAGTACTACCGTCTCACTTCACATGGAATCAAAGTACTGGAAGAAGCCAATGAGCTACGGATGGCATTCTCGAAAGAGGTGCCGGGACTAAATCTGAATACCAGCCCATGAGCAGTCAACCAAATCCTCCCAAACTCGCCCGAAAACTCCTTCAGTGGTTTTGCTCAGAAAAGGTGCTGGAATTTCTTCAGGGTGACTTGGAGGAACTGTATCACCTTCGTATTGAACGAAATGGACGATTCAAAGCAGCCCTCCATTATTTCCTGGATGTATTTAGTGCCGTCCGTCCATTTGCATTCAAACAATCAAGGTCAAACTCAAATATTGCTATGTTTAAAAATTTCTACTTTACTTCAATCAGGAACTTCGCTAGGAATAAGCGCTACTTCCTTACTAATCTCACAGGACTAACCATTGGGCTGATCAGTTTTACGCTGATCGCTTTGTTTATCATAAATGAGCTCAGCTATGATCGGTTTCATTCAAAATATGAACAGATCTACCGTGTCAGTAATGTGGCAGTGATCAATGGCAAGCGAAACAGAGAGGCACATGCAAGTGCGCCACTGGCATCAGTAGTGCTCAACGATTATGCATCTGTTAACAATGCTGTGAGAATCGTTCCAAGTGATCCAATTTTGCTGAAAGAAGGTGATCGTAAATTCATAGAAGATGGCCTTTTTTATGTAGATCCTTCGTTTTTTGAGGTTTTCGATTTCCACATGATTGATGGAAAGTTTAAGGAAGTCCTCAAACACCCGCGATCACTTGTTCTCACCAAATCGTATGCTGATAAATTCTTTGGTGATGAGTCAGCTGTAGGGAAGCAAATCCAGCTTGATACGGATTCGTCATTTTATATCATAACCGGAATAGTCGCTGATCCGCCACCCAACTCACACATTCAGTTTGATATGTTGGCCTCCCTTAGTTCACTACCGGATGTAGACAAAGGCAACAACTGGATTGGAAATAGTGCCCACACGTACTTGTTGCTAAATGAGGGGACTGATGTTAAAGACTTGAAAGAAAATATGCGTGATATCTTTTACACTCACATGGCTCCCCAGATTGAATACTATACGGGTCAAACTATCGGTGAGTGGGAGGCTTCCGGCAACTGGGTAGGGTATGAGCTCATTTCATTGAAAGACATCCATCTTAAATCTGATTTTACGAAGGAACTAACACCTGTAGGTAATCTGTCCTACATATACATTTATGCCGTTATTGGCTTCATCATTCTATTTATTGCCATCTTCAATTATGTGAATATGGCTACTGCTCAGTCAGCGACACGAGCCAGAGAAGTGGGTATCCGCAAGGTGATGGGCTCTAGTTGGTCACTACTGGTAAAGCAGTTCATTTTTGAATCGGTCTTGTTGGCACTTTCTGCTGGGATATTAGCAGCTTTCCTTTCCAACACACTACAGCCATCATTTGAATTGATTTTACAGAAAGAGCTGGCGTTCGGTATCCTCTCCAGTACTTGGGGACCTGTAGCGCTTATTATCTTTTCGATCATAGTCGGAATCCTGTCTGGCACATATCCTGCGCTCGTACTTTCCAGATTTAGTCCGATTTGGGCCATGAAGAATACCTTATCACCGGTAGGTACCTCAGGTTGGCTTAGAAACGGGCTGGTTGTCATTCAGTTCGCTGCTTCCATAGTAATCATCATCATAACATTAGCCGTGTACAATCAGATCGACTATATGCTAACCAAGAATCTGGGCTTTGATAAAGAGCAAGTGATGGTTATTAGGCGTCCTGATGCGCTTCAGAATCACCTGGAGACATTTGAAGATGAATTAAGCGCAATGAGCAATGTCCAGCAGGTGTCACATACCAAGACCTTGCCTGGAAAGGGGTATGATATTCGATCATACCGTCCCTCGGATAAAGGAGAAACATATTTGTTCCCAAATAACCTGGTCGATCAGGATTATTTAAAGGTGATGAACATTGAGTTAGTGGCTGGTCGTTTTTTCACCGATGAATATAAGCAAACAGACATTCATTCAGTGGTAATCAATGAAACTGCTGCTCGAACTTTGGGGCATGATAACCCTGTTGGTCAAAAATTAACCTCACCCTGGCACATGGACGAAACTTTGACGATCATCGGCGTGGTAAAAGATTATCATGTTGAATCGCTTCATCAACCTGTATTGCCGGTATCAATGGAGCTGCTAATGGATGAATCTCCACAGTATGTCAGCATTCGACTGACTAGTGATCAAGACGTAAGGAAGACCATTGAACGTATCGATGAACTATGGGCGGGCTATACAAATGATCACCCGTTTCAGTATTTCTTCATGGACGAAGAATACGAAAAGCTATATCAAAACGAAGAAGCCACTGCTAAGATATTTCTTGTTTTAGCCTCATTGTCTATTTTAATTGCTTGTCTAGGATTGGTTGGGCTCATTTCATTCAATATATCAACCCGTAGGCAGGAAGTAGGAATTCGTAAAGTATTGGGAGCAAGCACTGCCACACTCGTTTGGCTATTGTCTAATAGTATGTTACGTACTACACTGATTGGAACATTGGTATCATGGCCAGTGGCGTACTTTGCAATTGATTATTGGCTACAGAATTTCGCTGAGCGGACTTCTGTTAATGCGTGGAGTTTTATTCTAGCCACTTGTTTTGTATTGATAATTGGAGGATTAGCAATCAGTTTTCAAACCATCAAAGCCTCATTGATGAATCCTGTAGATAGTTTGAGACAGGAGTGAATCAAGGTTTTCCCGGCTGTTTGCCGGGATTACTTCTTACCGATACATTAGTTTTCGCTTTTTCTGTGAGAGCCTATTCCCCCTTTAGGGGGTTAGGGGGTGACTCTTGCAAAGATCCTTCGCTTCACTCAGGATGACATTCTAAGATTGAATCAGGAATTCGCTGCGCTCAATCAATTGGCCACTCCGGCCGGAGGAGATGTCAGGTTATTTAATTCGATGAGTTGTATCAGACCTTGAATGATGGTATTTGGTTAGGATATTGAAGATGCTGAAACAAGTTCAGTATGACTCTTATATATTCCTCCTTTAGGGGGTTAGGGGGTGATAGGTGTCCCGATCAAACTAGATAGATCCTTCACTGTGCCTGCCTTGCTGTCAGACAAGTTCAGGATGACATCTAATTTAATTCAGGAATTCGCTTCGCTCAATTCGGAATGACTCTACTCTTAAGGGGCGATCCACCGTTTCTGTTAGGAGGTGATTTTAAAATCTCTTTAAAAAACGTAACCATTTGGTTTCTTTTTAGTATACTTGTAACCAAAAGGTTTCCAATTATGCGACGAGATGTATTTCAGGCAGTAGCAGATCCCACCCGGAGAGGAATATTAGACATCCTATCTGAACACCCGCGAAACGTGAATGAGTTGGCCGATAACTTTCAGATGAGCAGGCCGGCTGTGTCGAAGCATGTGAAAATCCTTAAAGAATGCGGATTGGTTTCTACGGTGAAGCAAGGCAGGGAACGCTATTGCCATGCCAACCTGGATCGGTTGGGGGAGATTGCATTATGGGTGCATCAGTATCGACGATTCTGGAATACTCGTCTGGATAAGTTAGAGGAGTTATTAAAAAAAGATTCAAAATAAGCAGGCCATGACTTCCAATAGCGGACATACGATATATCACAACCTGGTAATAAAATCATCATTAGATCATGTATTTGATGCAGTCTCCAATCCGGATCATTTAATAAACTGGTGGCCACTGAAGTGTTCAGGTAGTCCTCAAAAAGGAAAAGAATATAACTTCTATTTTGGAGAGGAGTACGATTGGTTCGGGGAAGTGGTCAGCTGTGAAACCGGAAAATCATTTCATATTAAAATGACACATTCCGATGAGGATTGGGAGCCTACCACTTTTGGCTTTGACCTGGCACAGGATGAAGGGCAGGTATCCCTTAGTTTTTGGCATGCAGGATGGCAGCAATGTAATAATCACTTCAAAATCGCTTCCTTTTGCTGGGCTATGTTATTGAACGGCCTCAAGAAATATGTGGAGGAAGGTCATATTATCCCATTTGAGAATAGATCATAAACTTAATAATTACCCTTATGGATAAATACGGAAAACTCATTGAAGATCACACGTTACAATTTGAACGCTTATTGCCTGGCCCGATCGAACGGGTTTGGGAATACCTGACTGATGGAGAAAAGCGAGCCTTATGGTTTGCCGGAGGGCCAATGGATACGGTTCCTGGTGGGAAAGTAGAATATCAATTCAATCATGACCTTTTATCTCCTGAAGAAGAAGTTATTCCGGAAAAGTACAAAGACCTGGAAGGTGGAATGACTTCCATGGCTGATGTTTTGACCTATAACGAACCTCATCTACTGGTTATCGGCTGGGAAGGAGGAGAGGTGACCTTTAAGCTGGAAGAGCAGGGAGATCAGGTTAAGCTGACTCTTACTCATTCCAACCTGAAAAGAGATCGAGACGCTCGCATCGGAACGTTTGCCGGGTGGCATACGCATCTGGATATCCTGCAAGACCGATTGAGCAAAAAGGATCCTAAGGCGTTTTGGACTGCTCATTCTAAGATGGAAGAAGAATACGAACAGATGATTTGATTCTTTAAATGAGATGAGGTTGCTTCATCATTCTGCCTAGCAATGAAAGAAAGTATTTAAGAGTATTCCCCCTTTAGGGGGCTAGGGGGTGAATTGAACCATATACATTATGCCTCAAACCGGCAAGGGATTTTGCCAGGTATCGCCGTGCCAGCGATTGGGTGGTGAGCGTTTCAGAAGTTTTCCCCCTTGAGTGGGTAAGGGGGTGATGACTAATTGCACTATGCAATTCCTTGATAAGATTTCACTTCGTCTTCCTTGATGCAAAATAAAACCAGATTCCGAATAACAGCATGAATCCGCCAGCAAAAGTGATAGCCATTGCCGATTCAATGAGGAACACTATCAAAGCAGCAGTTGCAACGAGCCTTATGAACTCCATTGGAATCCAGTTCTTTCTATTTTCCATTAAAATACCCAGCTGTGCAATGGACCACATAATGAAGCCTGCCATGGTGAGTTTGGTATACACGTCATAATTGCCTGACGTGAATAGAAAATAGGCGGTAAACGAGAGCACCAGCACAAACTGCACAAAAACATACCGGATCATGGGCATGTGCGGATGCACATCAAACTTTCGATAGGTCTGCTTGTCCACTTCTGGGGCCATCTGATAGCCTCCCAGTTCTATTGGTTGCCAGCCGGGCTTGTAGAACAAGACTTTCAATTTATTCCAGAAGCCTGGGGTAGCCTTCACCTGATTGGTCATGTCAACGATAGGTACGACATTGGCCCAAACCGGATTCCACGTGTTGGTAGGCTTGGTTACGCCGTATGTTGGCTTTTCTTCCTCTTGCTGGAAAGTCCCAAACATACGATCCCAGATCATCAGTGTTCCGGCGTGATTCTTATCGATGTATTTAGGGTTTCGCCCATGGTGCACACGGTGGTGCGAAGGGGTGTTAAAAACGTACTCAAACCACCTTGGAAGCTTTTCAATCGCTTCGGTGTGGATCCAGAATTGATAAATAAGGTTTATTCCTTTCACCGTCAAAAATGCATAGGTGTTGAACCCTAGCAGCGCTAAGGGTAAGTAGAATACCATTGCAAACGCCCCTCCAAAGGAAGCTTGTCGAAGGGCTACTGATAGATTATAATCTTCACTTTGATGATGCACCACATGGGCGGTGTTCCATAAGAAGTTGATCTCATGGCTGGCTCGGTGAAACCAATAATACATCAGGTCAACCAAAAGAAACAAGAGCAGGTAACTCCACCAAGCATTTGGAATGGTGGCGATGGACCAGTACTCGTAGATATACTGATACATGGCAATGGATAACACCCCCCACAATGCGTTGGTTACTTGCGAGGATATGCCGCAGCTGATATTGGAAATTGCATCGTTGGTTCGATATACCTTTACCTTTTTTACCAACTGGTAGATGAGCTCAAACCCGATGAGGGTAAAGTAGAGGGGGATAGAAAGAATAACCGGGTTAAAGTCCATATTCAAAATTAATGATATGGTCTAACAATTCTTTTCTCACGCTGTTTAGATTTGCGCTTATGATAAAAGCGATCAAAGTCCTCAATCGAATTTCTGTCCTGCTATTTTCAGCGATTTTTTTATTGGTTTATGCCTATCTGCCCATCGCTGTTGATTTAGGAATTGATGAAGTAGGTCAGCTGCATAAGCAAAACTTCTTTTACTATTTCTTTGGTGCTTTTATGGTCATCAACATTCTACTTAGAGTGACCACCAATCTTGGAACCAGGCATTTAAAAGAGGAGATCTCCTCCTGGATCAGATCCATTGTCTTTATCGTAAACTTCTACCTGACAACCATGGTAGGGTTCATTGGTGTCCTCAACAATACTAATCACATCAGCCCCGAGAGCTACGCTTATCTATCATACCTCGGACCCACTCTGCTGATAATTTGGGTAATCGGCCTGATTTTTTTATTCGTAAAAAATAAGTAGCAAAGCACTCAATATCAGCTTTTTAAATTGACTTATTTCAAGTATAGCTACCTGATAATGTTAGGTTGTTACGTGTAAGTATTGGATTTTTATAATTACTTTGGATTAGTGAATATTAAATCATATTTAACGATTTTGTTGCATGGCTGAAGCGATATATACCGAGGATAGTATTAAGTCACTCGACTGGAAAGAGCACATCCGATTAAGACCTGGAATGTATATAGGTAAGCTGGGAGACGGCAGCTCACCGGATGACGGGATCTATGTGTTGGTGAAAGAGATCATCGACAACAGCATTGATGAACACATGATGGGGCATGGTCGAACCATCGAAGTGAAGGTGACGGATCATCGGGTGACAGTACGAGATTACGGTCGTGGAATTCCGTTGGGTAAGGTGGTGGATTGTGTGAGCAAAATCAACACCGGTGGTAAATACGATTCAGGAGCTTTCCAAAAATCTGTCGGTTTGAATGGAGTAGGTACCAAGGCAGTCAATGCACTCTCCAATTACTTCAAGGTGCAGAGCTATCGGGATGGAGAAACGAAGATTGCAGAGTTTGAAAGAGGAGAGATCACCAATGATGCAAAGGTGCTAAAAGCAGAGGGTCGCAATGGGACGCAGATCATTTTTGAACCTGACGATTCAGTATTTAAAAACTACCACTTCATTCCGGAATACCTGGACAATCTGATGTGGAACTATGCCTATCTGAATTCAGGATTGACCATTGTACTGAATGGTAAAAAATATCACTCAGAAAATGGACTGAAAGACCTGCTTACCCGAAAGGCGGATGTAGAAAATATTCGTTATCCAATCATCCATTTGAAAGGAGATGATATTGAAGTAGCACTTACGCATGCCAATCAATATGGAGAAGAATATTATTCGTTTGTCAACGGACAATACACCACCCAGGGAGGTACGCATTTAGCAGCTTTCAGAGAGGCCATTGTTAAAACCGTGAGAGAATTTTATGGAAAAACCTTCGATGCTGCAGATGTCCGATCCGCAATCATAGGTGCAATTGCAGTCAGGGTTCAGGAGCCGGTTTTTGAAAGCCAGACCAAAACGAAACTGGGTTCACAGAGTGTAGGTCCGGATGGTCCAACCATGCGTACGTTTGTCAATGACTTTATAAAGACGGAGCTTGATAATTTCCTGCATCGAAATTCCGATACTGCTGAGGCTTTATTGAAGCGTATTCAGCAATCCGAGCGCGAGCGCAAAGAAATCGCTGGGATTAAGAAGCTGGCCAATGAGCGGGCCAAGAAAGCCAATTTGCATAATAAGAAGCTACGGGATTGCAGAATCCACTTCAACGACAAAAAAGGGGATGATACCATCAAGGATGAAACCATGATCTTCATTACTGAGGGGGATTCAGCCAGTGGGTCGATCACTAAATCACGGAATGTGCAGACTCAGGCAGTATTCTCGTTACGAGGTAAGCCATTTAATTGCTTCGGACATACCAAGAAGGTGGTGTATGAAAACGAAGAGTTTAACCTGCTACAGCATGCCTTAAACATTGAGGATGGGCTGGAAGGATTGCGATATCGTAAGATTGTGATCGCCACAGATGCCGATGTAGACGGGATGCATATCCGGTTGCTGTTATTGACGTATTTCCTTCAATTTTTCCCGGAACTGGTAAGAAATAATCACATCTTCATTCTGGATACACCATTATTCAGGGTTAGAAATAAGAAGGAAACCATCTATTGCTACTCGGAAGAGGAGCGAAGGAACGCCATAGCGAAACTTGGAAGCAAACCAGAGATCACCCGATTTAAAGGTTTGGGAGAGATCAGCCCGGATGAGTTTGCGGCGTTCATTGGTGATGATATACGCCTGGATCCGGTGATTCTACAAAAAGACACCAGTATTCAGGACTTGCTGACCTTCTACATGGGCAAGAATACTCCGGATCGGCAGCAATTCATTATTGACAAGCTGCGAGTAGAAAAAGACCTGGTTGAGGAAGTAGAGAAAGAAGTAGAAGCTGCCTGATGGAACACACTCTGACTACAAAAGCGATTAAGGCCTATAAAGTTGCAACTCTTGTATTAATGCTATTGGGAGGCGGAGTGTACCTTATAATGGGGGCAAACATTGCTGGGGTATGGGGTGTGATCGTATATGGTGTATTTGTGATTTTTATTATCAGAAAGTTTTTTAATGAGACACATTCAAAAATTAAGGAAGTTTCATACGATAAAGAAAGTCTCTATGTGAGAGAGGAAGGGTATGATGTACAAATACCTTTTCATCAGGTAAAAGATATTGAAATAGTTAGCATGGACGGATTATATAAATTCAAGCTCTATCATCATGATCAGTTTGGGAATGAGGTGATTTGTAAGCCATCTATTTGGTATCCTTTCAATTATAAGCGAATAGACGCTGAATTGAACCGGATTCGTTCATATGTACGAAAAGCACATCGGGAATACAAAGAACAAATAGGTTCTGATCGCTCTTTACCGAGTAATTAATTGTATAAATTATGCAAAAAATGATTTTTTGTAAAATAAATACAATAAATTAGATCTTGCGTTATGGAAGCAAAAAAGCGTTTCATATTGATGGCGGATGTGGTGGATAGTCATGAGAAGGACGGAAAGTCACTTATGGCTGATTTTCAGATGCTTGTGAGCTACACCAATAAGATTTACAATGAGTCAATTGAGTCGCCACTGACCATCACACTTGGTGATGAATTTCAGGGCATTGTGGCTTCTGCGTCAGTGGGAATAGATATCATCCTGGCCATGGAGGAGTACATTTTAGAGGAAGAATTTGACTTCAAATTAAGATATGTGCTCTATGAAGGTGTGGTAGAGACGCCTGTCAATCCGGATAAGGCTTATGAGATGCTGGGATCAGGATTGACCAACGCAAGAAAAAGACTTAACGAAATGAAGAAGGACACTGCGCGCTTTTATGTTTCCACCAAGTCATCCACAGTGATCAATAAGATGATGAAAGTAACTCAGCATTTCATCGATAGCTGGCATCCGAAAGACCGCAGTACGGTATCTGGTTTCTTGCAGGGGCATGATTATAAGGCCCTGGCAAAGATTCATCAGAAAGACGAATCAACGTTATGGCGTAGAAGAAGAAGTTTGGCCATAGACGAATACTTAATGTGTAAAGACTTACTTCATCACTTGATCAATGGATAAGCATCAGATAGATATCGCCATATTCGTTGTAGGAGAGCTGGGTGCTTTGCTGGTCTTCTACTTGGTGACGTTGATGTTTAAGCGGAAGTTGACGCTTAGCAGTGTATTGCGAGGAGCATTGGAGCGGGCATTTTTATTCATCATTTTGCTCGTGGATTTACCTCAGGGATTGGCTTTCTTTGGAGCTCTAAAAATCGCCACTCGCCTGAAGGACGATGATAAGATATCAAACGACTATTTCTTGGTAGGAAATTTAGTCTCAGTTTTAATAGTAATTGGTTATTACCTAACAAGTCAATATTGTTTCTAAATGGGAGAAGAACACGAAAACGAGGAAGAGATTCATGATGTAATTCCAATTTCCGGAATGTATGAAAACTGGTTTCTGGATTATGCTTCGTATGTAATTCTGGAACGAGCGGTTCCTGCTATCAATGATGGATTGAAGCCGGTACAACGTAGGATTCTGCATGCCATGAAGGAAATGGATGATGGAAGGTACAATAAGGTAGCCAACATCATCGGTAGCGCCATGCAGTACCATCCGCACGGGGATGCTTCGATTGGAGATGCCATTGTAAACCTTGGCCAAAAAGACCTGCTAATTGACACGCAGGGAAACTGGGGGGATGTGCGTACAGGTGATTCAGCAGCTGCCCCCAGATACATCGAGGCACGCCTTTCAAAATTTGCTTTAGAGGTAGTCTTCAATCCACAAACAACTGAGTGGCAACTTTCCTACGATGGGCGTAAGAAAGAGCCTGTCACCTTCCCGGTTAAGTTTCCATTGCTGCTGGCTCAGGGCGTGGAAGGAATAGCCGTAGGACTTTCCACGAAGATGCTGCCTCACAACTTCTGTGAGATCCTGGAAGGGTGTATTGCCACACTGAAAGGCAAGAAAGTCAAATTACTTCCTGATTTTCAGACGGGAGGCAAGATAGACGTCACAGACTACAACGATGGAAAGCGCGGGGGCAAAGTTCGCGTACGAGCCACCATCGAGGAAAGAGACAGCAAGACACTTGTCATCAAAGACATTCCGTACGGAACTACCACTACATCACTCATTGAATCGATTGTCAAGGCGAACGACAAAGGCAAGATCAAAGTGAAACAAGTGATTGACAACACCGCTAAGGACATAGAAATCCTCGTAAATCTTGCTCCTGGCACTTCTCCTGATATTACGATGGATGCCTTATATGCATTCACGGATTGTGAGGTATCCATCTCACCCAATGCCTGTGTCATTATTAATGATAAGCCTCATTTCATCGGTATCAGTGAGATTCTGAAGCAATCGGTGGATCAGACCCTTGACTTGCTACGGCATGAACTGGAGATCGAAAAAGCAGAGCTGAAAGAAAAAATCTTCTTTAGTGACCTGTTGAAGATTTTCATCAACGAAGGGATGTACAAGCATCCGGACTATGAAAACTCCGGTGATTTGCAGAAGTGCTATGAAGTGCTGGACACCTTGTTCACACCTTTCTTTGATCAGTTTTATCGTGAGATCACCAATGAAGACTATAAGAAGCTGATTGATAAACCATTGAGTAGCATTACTCGATTTGACACCAGCAAGGTAGAAGCGCAGATTAGAGAGTTGCAGGAGAAGATCGAAAAGGTGAATTACCACCTGGATAACCTCACTGAATTTACCATAGAGTATTATCAGAACCTCCTGAATAAATATGGCAAAGGACGTGAGCGAAAAACAGAGATCACCAACTTTGATACCATCAATGTGACGGTGGTTGCTGCAAACAACGCAAAGCTTTATGTTAACCGTAAAGACGGATTCATTGGCTATGGACTGAAGAAAGATGAGTTTGTATGTGACTGTTCAGATATTGATGACATTATCTCCTTCACCAAGGATGGTAAATGCGTGGTAACGAAAATTCAGGATAAGGTTTTCGTGGGTAAAGACATCCTGTATACGGGCGTCTTCAAGAAGAATGACGAACGCATGGTCTATAACATGGCCTATGTAGATAGCAAGTCTGGCAACACGTATGTGAAGCGATTCCAGGTTCTTTCTGTGACCAGGGATCGGGAGTATGATCTAACCAAAAAGAGCAAAGGCTCCAAGGTGCATTACTTCACGGCTAATCCTAATGGTGAAGCGGAGATCGTGACCGTATCACTGACTCAGGCTAGCAAGGCACGAAAGAAAGTTTTTGATTTTGATTTCGCAGATCTTGAGATCAAGGGAAGAGGAGCCGGGGGTAACATACTCACCAAATACCCGGTAAGAAAAGTCGCGCTTAAAGAAGAGGGGAGATCTACTCTTGGTGGGGTGGATATCTGGTACGATCCTACGGTTGGCCGCTTAAATAGAGAAGAGCGTGGAGCATTGCTGGGTAATTTTATGTCAGAAGATCAGGTGGTTGCCTTCTACAAAGACGGCACCTATGAGACCACTTCTTTTGAATTGACCAACCATTATGATTTCAACAGTCTGATGGGGATCTACAAATTGGACCAGGATTCATCTTTCAATGCCATCCATTACGATGGAGAATCCAAAACGTACTTTGTGAAGCGATTCATTATCGAGACCAATACGCCTAATAAGAAGTTCTCATTCGTTACAGAAGCAAGAAGCTCGAAACTTGTATTTATCTCCAAGGGCATTGATACCGATGTAGAAGTTACATACAAGGATGGTCGCAAGCATGAGAAAAAGAAGCTTGACCTGATGAATCTGATAGACATCAAAGGGTGGCGAGCGATTGGCAATAAGCTACCAGTCCAGAATGTGATCTCCGTTGGCTTGATTAAAGAAGAGAAGCCAAAGGAAAACACCATTGACCTTGATGAGATTAAGAATACCATAAAAAGCGAGGTAGAAGAAGAGGAGAATCAGCTAGGCTTGTTCGGCGAAAAGAAAGAGTAATGGATCATCAACAGGCCATCGATATTCTGGAGGAGTTTGTTTCTGAAAATAAACAAGCTCATGTTGAGCGTGTGTTGGAAAAACGAACCAGACATATCACGTTGGTCTTTGAGGATATCGATAAGCCAAACAATGTGAGTGCAGTACTGAGGACTGCCGAATGCATGGGTATTCAGGATTTACATTTTATCAAAAACAAGAACAGCTATTCGGTAAACCCCGGAATTACGCAGGGGGCAGCAAAGTGGGTGACCATGCATCATCATACCAAAGCACGCAATAACATAGATGCTTGTTACGATCATTTGAAGGCGTCAGGCTATCAGATTTATGCCACATCCCTTCATGAGACCTCCCGATCGATTGAAGACATAGATCCTTCCAAAAAAACAGCCATTGTTTTTGGCACTGAAGCAGATGGAATCAGTGAAGAAGCAGGGGAAAAGGCAGACGGATTTGTTCATATCCCGATGCAGGGATTTACTGAAAGTTTTAACCTCTCCGTTAGTGCAGCCATCTGTCTGACGGTTTTAAAAACTAGATTGAAGGAGTGGCCGCCATTGGAGGATCAGGAAAAGCTCGCTCTGAGATCAGAGTGGTATCGAAAAATCGTTAGAGAGGCTGATTTGATACTGAAAACGAAAGGAGTGGAAATATGAGAATAACACCGCGCAAACTTCTCCGCCTGGGAATTTGGACCTCAATCACACTTTTTCTTTTTATTCTGGGTACGAATATCTGGGTCGTTCAATCCACAAAAGAGTTGATTTATGATCCACTGCAAGTGCCCACAAATAAGGTAGCCTTAGTGCTTGGAACAAGCAAAAGAACTTCTGAAGGAAAACCAAATCGGTTTTTTGTAGAACGAATGGAGACAGCAGCAAGCCTCCATCTGGATAGTAAGATCCAGCACATACTCGTGAGCGGGGACAATCGAACCAGGTACTACAATGAGCCCAGGGATATGCTGCACGCGCTGGGTGACTTAAACATCCCCGAGACCGATGTTTCTCTGGATTTTGCAGGGTTGAGAACGCTGGACTCTGTGATCCGCTGTAAAGAGGTATTTGGACAAAGTGAGGTCACGATCGTGACTCAGGAGTTTCATTGCTACCGCTCGCTGTTTATAGCCAGGTATTTTGATATGGATGCCGTAGCAGTTTCTGCTGATGATGGAGGACCGATAGGGAACACACTCGCTCTCAGAGAGGTACTGGCTCGAACGATTGCTGTGCTTGACCTATACGTATTGCAACGGAAACCAAAATATTTAGGAGAAGAAGTAACGCTCCCTATAGCAGATTAGATTAGCGTCCAATCCAATCTTTCAGTTGTTTTAAAGCATCTTCACACTGATCGTGGATATCAGTTAAGAGCTCCTCAGTAGCATTCTCGGGATGGTATTGGATATCCTCCAAAGTTTCGGCACAAGGCAAGGATATCATTTTAGCTGATGGCTTTAGCTGATGAGCTGACTTTGAGAGCTGATCCATATTCCCACTTGCTAACTCCTCTCTCATTTTGCGCACCAGGGATACGTAGGTACTTTCAAAGGTTTCTATAAACTCATCCTTGAAGTCTTCGTCATCCTCGCTGAGTACTTCTAAATAGGTGAAATCGATCTTAACCATAGTTTGCTTAATCCTGACTTTAAATCTAACATGTTATCAAAACATCTAGGTAAAAAACATAGCCAAATTTTAGTGGGTGTGTCGGTAAAAGAGGAGAAATATTTTTGTATTTTCGAGCCAAAAATTTGAAATACACAAAAAAGGAATGATCCCAGAATTTGAACCACTACGAGAAGACGAGATACAGGTATTACTTAAGGCCCCTGTATATGTAGCAATTTTAATTGCCGGAGCTGATGGTAAAATAGATAAATCAGAGAGGAGAGAGGCTATTGATGTAGCACGAACAAAACAGAGTAGATCACGTGAGCAGCTGGCGGCCTACTACAAGCTCGTAGGTGAAAAATTTGAGGAAAACTTTAATGCTTTGATCGATCAGCTTCCTTCAGGAACAGATGCTCGTATCTCTGCTATCACCACTGAACTGAGAAAGTTAAATTTCATTTTACAAAAAGTGGAAAAGAATTTTGCAATCAAACTTATTGCGAGTCTGAAAGACCTTGCTAAGAAGATCGCAGAAGCTTCAGGAGGAGTACTTGGCTACCTATCGGTTAGCTATGAAGAGGCCAGACTAATGGAGCTGAAGATGTTGAAAGAAATAGAATAGCACCTGCTTTTCTTGATCAAGAAACCAAACCCTGACTTCTCCAAGATCAGGGTTTTTTTTATTTTACCCTATGCCTAGATCAGGAATTGTCCCTCCACTTAGATTGTGCTTCTTTATGTGGCTGGTCTTTACGATTGAATTTTATACACGGATTGACCTTGGATACTTAGGCATTTACCCTAGAGAAGTGTCCGGCTTAATTGGCATTGCAATGGCTCCATTGCTCCATGGAAACTTTAACCATCTGGCATCTAACACCATTCCATTGCTTGTCTTAGGAGGAAGTTTGTACTTTTTCTACCCAAGAATAGCTCCGAGGGTATTTCTACATGCATATTTCTTCACCAATATGCTGGTCTGGATCTTCGGAAGGCCGTTCTACCATATCGGTGCTAGTGGATTGATTTATGCATTAGCTTCTTTTCTGGTGTTCTTCGGTTTATTCAAACGGAATTTTAAGTCTGTAATTATCAGTGCCTTCATGATTTTCCTATACGGGGGGTTAGCCTATGGTCTTTTTAGTTTTGACGATCGCATTTCCTGGGAATCCCATCTTATGGGGGCGGTGGTAGGATTAGCAAGTGCATTCACCTTTTCCAAATCAAAGAGATTGAATTACTAAATATATTAGTAATTTTATTTCATGGATTATTTAAAAGGGAAGGGTGCGCAGATTAACGTTCCAAATAAGTTTGCCTCACATGTTATTTCAACTGAATCAGCAGACGGTCTGGACGAAGAACTATTAACTGAAAAACCACGGACTCAGCTATTCAAAGGGACGCCAAAAAAAATCATTTCTACGAATAAGAGCCCAGATATTGGGCTGTCAGCATCAGTAAATCCCTACCAGGGTTGTGAACATGGGTGTGTGTATTGCTATGCAAGGAACTCACACGAGTATTGGGGTTTTAGTGCGGGATTAGATTTTGAGACAAAAATCATCGTAAAACCGGAAGCACCTCAATTGCTAGAGAAGGAATTCCTGAAACCGTCATATAAACCTAAGACAATCATGTTGAGCGGCAATACAGATTGCTATCAGCCCATCGAACGAAAGTTTGAATTGACCCGGAAATTGTTGGAGGTTTTCAATAAATATCAGCACCCGGTAGGCATCATCACTAAAAATGCTTTGGTTACACGGGATATTGACATTCTCAGCGAACTAGCCAAAAGCAATTTGGTTCAGGTTATTTTTTCAATCACCTCCCTGGATGAAAAGCTCCGACAAAAACTGGAGCCAAGGACAGCCAGTGCTAAAAAGAAGCTGATAGCCATGCAAAAACTAGCAGAGAATAACATCCCTGTTGGAGTGATGAATGCGCCCATTATCCCCGGTCTTAATCATCATGAGATTCCCGATATTTTAAAAAACTCAGCCAACGCAGGTGCCAGCTTTGCCAGCTATACGGTTGTCAGGTTAAATGGACAGATTGGAAAGATTTTTTACGACTGGCTTCAAAAGAACTTTCCGGATAGGGTTGAAAAAGTGTGGCATCAAATTCAGGATTTGCATGGTGGAAATGTAAACGATACGGCGTTTGGCAGACGAATTAAAGGGGATGGGAAGATATCGGAAATAATACGCAATCTGTTTGAAGTGAGTAAACGAAAATACTTTGGTGCAAAGAGCTTTACTCCGCTGGAAACTTCCCATTTTAGGAGGGGAGGTGCTTATAGTTTGTTTTAATAAGAAAAAGTCCCGACAATACAACCGGGACCTCTCTCTTCATACTTATCCAGGTTTGGATAGTTTCTTTAGTCACTCAAGTGGATGCTCATGAACCATGCGCTTCCGCCAAGAGCCAAATCCTTGAGAAAATTGGATGTGGCCGCCTGGCCCCCTTCCATAAATCCAGGAAGGTGTATTAAGACGGCAAATAGTGTCAGCATCAACCCTAAAAGTTGGGTGGCCAATTTGGCTTTTTTTCCAATTATTATTGCAACGGCCGCTAGTATCAGAGCCACACCTGTTAGGTAAACAAATATCACTGGTGCAGGTAAAAAATCTGGAACCATGCCCTGCATATCATTGGCGCCCATTAGGTGAAATATTCCGAACATTGCCATGGGTCCGGCATACATGAGTTTTCCTAAAAATCCTAAGCTTTTCATTTGGTTGAGTTAAAGGTTGAAAAAGATGTTAATCCAACTTGAAGATAGGATTTTTGAAGGCCAATCACAAAACGCTAACCCTTACAACCTACGGATCAAAGACTTCAGCTCGGAAACAACTTCTGCCGGCATATGGTACCAAAGCTCATCGCCAATGTTCACGCTTCCATCCTCAGGTTTTTTAGTATGCTTTAGTGCTTCAAAATCCAGGCTATAGATTAGTTTGATTAGCTCTCTCCCTACATTCCAGTTTTCACTTTCTTTATTATTCACTTTGAGTTCCCTTTTTGAAAACTTCCAACTCATATCAAGCTTATCATTATTAACATAGCATATCATCGTCAGTGGCATTTCTATTTTGGCCTGCTCCAGTATAGCTTGTAAAATTTCCTGAAAAATAAGGTCGGAATGAGTGATGTCTTTCGGAAATCCAAGTGCTCTTCCGTTTAAATCAACATGTGCATAGATTTCTGCATCGGGCTCTGAATGCATGTCAAGTTTTGTTAAACCCTCAATGTCATGTTTCCATTTTTGATTGAGTTTCCCTGTCCAATGGAAATCATCATCATGTGTAAAACCTTCTGCGCTAAGTTCATCATCAGATACCGTATCCCGATCCAGATATTCCAAATCCAGCTTTGCATCCATGTCAACAGTATCAACAGAAAGCACCGCTGCATAGACAAAAGGAGGCGGTTGTAGCTGTGGTTGATATGAAATGGTGATTTTCATAGAGTCGATTCGAAGTGTTCTTGTGTTTTCTTTCTATCAATTTTGTTATTGGCCGTCTTGAATATCTTTTGATTGAAAAAGACTTCTTTAGGTTGGTGGTATTTTTCCAGGGTAGAAAAATCAAGCATTTGATTGTCCCCTTCAATCAGCAGCACCAACCTTCTGCCAAGAGTATCATCAGGTAAAGAAGTGGCAATAAACTCTTGTTTAATCTGATCCTCCAGCTGAGCTTCAATCATTTCAGGATTTATTTTGATCCCTCCGGAGTTGATGACAAAATCTACTCTACCAAGCCACTTAAACGTCCTGTCTGATTGAATATCTACAATATCATTTGTTTCCAACCACTGGTTGTCAGTAATACTACCCTTTATTTTTAATGTCTTTTTCTCAGAGATGTCTACCACCGTATCTCCGATGGTTGTAAATGCTTCCTCCGAAAGTTTTCTAAGGGCAATATGGGATACAGTTTCTGTCATACCATAAGTGGAATAGATGTTTGAATTCAACACCCTTTTTTCCACCGCCATTGGAGCTCCACCTATTAGAATATTCCTAAATCTGGTCAGATCATTTTTGCTGAGACCTCTGTATTGCATAGGCACCATAGAGGTCAGGTCATAGATTAGATCCTTATCCATAGCATCCATTATGGTAGTCGATGGCTCTATGATAGTGAGGTCGAGGTTATAAAGCAATGATCTGTAGACGACCATTGCACCCCCTATGTTCAAAGGATTTAGACAGAGGAGTGCATTTTTTATTTTACGATTCGGGTCAATTGCAGACAAGGTTGACTTTGCACTTATTTCAATTTTATCCCTACCAATTACGATTTTCTTGGGTCTTCCTGTTGAACCTGATGTATAGTGAGTAAAATATCTTTGTCCGGAATGCCAGCTTCTGATTAATTCCAACACAATATTTTCGCTCTCGTTATATCTTTCTGTTGGAAGATCATCTTTTAGAATTTCTTCTAACTTTAGAACAAAATTTTTAGAGTTAACAATCACTGCGCTTGGAAAACGAAGAGGTTATAGTAAATCGTTTGATCAACAAAGATAAGAGGGCTTTCGGACTCGTCTTTAATCAATACTATTCAATTATGGTTTTGTACGCTTCTCGCTTCATGAACACCAAAGAAGAAGCGGAAGAAATTGTTCAGGATGTATTCGTGAAGTTTTGGGAAAAATGTGACAGTCTTTCGGAAGATTCTTCAATAAAAAGTTATTTGTATCGGTCGGTCCATAATTCATGCCTGAATACGATCAAACATGAAAAAGTAAAAGATGGCTATCGCCAATACGTTGTTCAGACAATGGAGTCCTCCTATCAAAATGAGTTCGATATAGAAGATCCTGATGTATTGAGGAACAGAATCAATGAGGAAATAGATAAGCTTCCTCCCCGCTGTGCAGAGATTTTTAAACTAAGCCGATTCGAGGGTCTTAAATATCAGGAAATAGCCGATCATTTAGAGATATCTGTAAAAACCGTAGAAGTGCAAATGGGGAAGGCGCTGAAAGTACTCAGGGAGAGTTTACAGGATCTGAAAAAGCTAGTTAGAGATGCGAGCTAGCCTCTGCCTTGTTTTGTGTGTGCTGACACTTTCAGCAATGGCTCAAAAACGAAAAAGTGACCTTGTAAATGGTTCATTCAATGATGTCCCGCTTGAGGTAATATTTGATAGCTTAAGTGTCCAAACCAATTATTTTTTTAGTTACAATTCTGACCTTCTACCTAAAGGCAGTCTATATACAATTACAGCGGATAATACACCTATAGATCAATTTCTATCTAAACTTCTGGTCGGTACAGGATTAAAGTATTCGTTTTTTAAAGATCAAATCATACTCAATTATGAGCCACCTGAACAGATAATCAAAAGGAAGAAAAATATCTTCACTATTTCCGGTACAGTGTATGATGAATCTGGTCAACCGCTCCATGATGCAAATGTATTTCTTGATGGGACCACCATTGGCGTTTCCAGCGATATCGATGGCAATTATAAGCTGGAAGGTATTCCGCCTGGATACTACGATCTCGTGTTTTCGCACGTTGGATATGAATACGCAGTATATCAGATTTCTGAATATAATGGAGGTGCAAGAATCCAAAATCACCAGATGGAAATTGATCTGGGTCAACTTGAAGAGGTTGAAGTTATTTCCAATAGAATCAATAGAAGTGAAAATAGCTGGCAAACCTATTACCAGACATTTAGGGAAGAATTGATTGGTCAATCAGAAAATTCGAATAATTGCACCATCGAAAATCCGGAAGTATTAAACTTCACCTATGATAATGTATCGAATACATTGACGGCTTTCTCACAACACCCACTGCAAATTAGAAATGATGCACTTGGATATAGAATAAGTTATTTTTTGGAGTCGTTTAGAAAGAGAGAGTCTGACTTAAGGTTTAGAGGTAAAATCAGATTTAGAAATCTGGATCCATTAAATGGGAGAGAGCGAAGGGAGTGGAAAAGGAATAGAAAAGAAGGGTATGAGGGTTCATTCAATCATTTCAAAAGCGCATTGCTTAAAAACGAACTTCAAAAAGAGGGTTTTAGAATTTACCATTTGAAGAGCCTTGAAAACTTTGAAATGGAAAAATCAGATGTGTTGAGTGAGTCAGACATTATCCTCTTTAAGGGTGATCATTATGAGCTAGACTTTAAAAATTTTCTACTTATTGAATATAGAAAAGAAAAGGAAAGTATGGCATTTTTGAATAAGAGTGAATCTGTTCCCATCCTTTATGGTCATTTAATTGATAGGAATGGTGTTTTAGTGAAGAATCCAGGGAATCAACTTTCTGTTTTGAAGTTATTAAAACGCTCAGTTAGACTAGATTTGACAGGCGAAGTAATTGATAGATTTGGGATGACAACATACGGGTACTGGTCATGGGAGCGAACCGCTGATTTGGTGCCAATAAATTACGATCCCAAGTTTGAAGATTTGTAAAAAAGATTTAGGGGTGATGACGCTGTAAGTTGTTAATAACCAGACGATAAGAAAAGAATGGAAGAAGTACTAGCAAAATATTTTACGGGAGAAGCAACCAAAGACGAAATCGAATTGGTTGAAAGCTGGAGATCGGAATCAGAAACAAATGCTAATGCGTTTTTTGAAGCTAAAAATGTTTGGGCTGCCACCCAGCCGGAACTCACTCCTCCAAAGCATGTTTTAGATGAAATTTTGAAGGAACCTCAAGCTAAACAAGTTCCTTTTATTTTGAAAAGTTGGGTGAAGTATGCAAGTGCAGCGGTTCTGGTTCTGGCTATTTCCCTGTTATTCATACTTAACCAAAATTCAGGTGAGGTCAATTTCACAAATACTGCACTAAGCGATGGAAGTAAGGTTGCGCTTCATGGGGCATCTTCTTTAGACATCATTAAGATAAATGAAAACATCAGAGAGGTTAGGGTTACGGGCAAGGCATATTTTGATATTAATCGAGATGAATCTCGACCTTTTATCATCCATACGGAAAATGCCAAAGTGCAGGTTTTAGGTACATCTTTCCTTGTAAAGAGCACCGACAACACGACTGAAGTATGTGTAGAGTCCGGACTGGTTGAATTTTCCAAAGCAATTTTAGGAAGAGATGAAGTATCCGTAAAACTCTCCGAAGGAGAAATGGGGCTTGTATCAACAAATAACAAAGGCATTATCAAACGAAACAATAGTGATCTGAATTACCTGGCATGGAAAACTAAGATTATCACGTTCGAAGAAAATACGATGGCTGAGGTCAAAACCGTATTGGAAGATGTCTACGGCATTGAAGTGAAGTTTGAAAATCAGGCATTTAAGCAATGCAAGCTCACTGCCAAGTTCAATAAGAAAAAAGCCAAGGATGCAATAGAGATTATCGCACGAACCTTTGGTGTAGATTATGAATATTCAAACGGTAAAGCGACATTAAAAGGAAAGGGGTGCTAAACACCCCTTTTTTATTCCTGGTTAAGGAATCCACTTGATATCATTGAAATTCGGCTTGCGTTTCTCTAAGAAAGCGTTTCTGCCTTCCTTCGCCTCATCTGTCATGTAAGCCAGTCTGGTTGCTTCTCCGGCAAATACCTGCTGACCTACCATGCCATCATCTGTTAAGTTGAATGCAAACTTCAGCATTTTGATTGAAGTAGGGGACTTAGCCAAAATTTCCTGCGCCCATAGGTACGCTTCATCTTCCAACTTATCATGATCAATTACGGCATTTACCATCCCCATCTCAAAAGCCTCCTGAGCGGAGTAATTTCTACCTAAAAAGAAGATCTCACGAGCTCGTTTCTGTCCAACCATCTTTGCCAAGTAGGCTGATCCATAACCTCCGTCAAAGCTGGTTACGTCCGCATCTGTTTGCTTGAAAATCGCATGTTCTTTACTCGCTAGCGTCAAGTCACACACGGTATGCAAACTGTGGCCACCACCAACCGCCCAGCCTGGAACAACAGCAATCACCACTTTAGGCATAAAGCGAATCAGACGTTGTACTTCCAGGATATTGAGTCTGGGCATTCCATCTTCATCTACATAGCCCTGGTGTCCCCTGGCATTTTGATCACCACCACTGCAAAATGCCCAACCGCCATCTTTTGGAGACGGTCCTTCGCCGCTGAGAAGTACCACACCAATGTTTACATCTTCGCGTGCATCCAAAAATGCTTTGTATAATTCGGCCACTGTCTTAGGCCGGAAAGCATTGCGTACTTCCGGACGGTTAAATGCAATGCGGGCTACCTTGCCACACTTTTTGTAAGTGATGTCCTCAAAGCCTTCTGCTTCTTTCCAATCAATTTTTGATACGCTCATTTATTTGGGTTTTTAATGCTTTAAATTCTCTTTGATTTACCTCCGGATCTGTAAATACTTCCAGGATTTTAGCTGATTTAGAAGGCATGTAGAATGTTTTTAAATGCTCCTGTAAGGATTCCGCGTCAGCAGCTTTGAGGTATTCAAATCCGTTTTCAGCACAAATATATTCTGCCGTTCGATTATGCCTCGTTTCAAAGTACGTTTCAAGCTCCGGGAGCTTAGACGGGCCATCAATCAATCTGAAAATTCCACCTCCTTGATTGTTCAGCACAATGATCCTTAAGTTGGGTAAGTCGTAGTTATGAAAGAATGCATTACGATCATATAGAAATGCCAAATCTCCTGTAACCAGGACATTAGTTTCATCGGATACGAGGCTGGCTCCCACAGCTGTTGAAGTGCACCCGTCTATACCGCTGGTTCCTCTATTGCAGTAGACATTGATGCTATTTTTTACTCCGAATAGATCCGCATAACGAACTGGCATAGAGTTACTTAAATGCAGATTCGATTTCGTTGGAATGGATTCTAAAATAGAATGAGCGGCTTTCGTTTCACTATGAGGAGCCCGCCTGATAAAGTCTTCAATAGCAGCTTTGGTGCGTTCCTCTAGTTTTTTCCATTCACCAATGTATTCTGCATTCACCTCATGCTCAATCAGCTGATCGATAAAGTCGCTGAGATTTCTTTTGATGAACTGTGGATTTGAGTCATAGGTGTCCACTTTTACACCGGCAGGATCGAAGTGGATGTGACGTTTTGGTTTATACTTTCGGATGAACAACTTTAGCTTCTTGGAGAGCACTGATAAACCGGAAGTAATCAAAAGGTCAGGTGTTAGCTCATTTTTACCCTCGATGAATACGTCTACATGGTCTATTCCATCCACCAGATTATTGAGTGGTGATTTAACGAACGGAATCCTTTCTGAAATTTGTTGGAGCTGATTATTTAAGTCTTCATCTGCTAACTGCTGCCCAATCAGGATGAGTATTTTCTTCGAATCTGTTATGGATAGACTGACCCCACTTTGGGTGACAGAAACGACCGAATCAGGGATCGGAACCTCTTCGAACTTCAAATCCTGACCTGCATCAGGGTAGAAAGGTTCTTTGAACGGAATATTGATGTGAACCGGTCCTTTGGGCAACTCGCCCGATATATGTAATGCTTCTATCAAGGACTGTTCATATTCTTCAGCGCAAGACTGGTCAGTCACAATCGGGAGTCTCCAGGAGCCTTTCACATGATTTTTCAATGCCTCAAATTGCCTGATGGTCTGACCATCTCGTTGATCAATCAACTCTGGTGGCCGGTCTGCCGACATGATGATCAGCGGAATTTCACGATAATAAGCCTCTGCAATTGCAGGAGCATAGTTTAGTAGTGCAGATCCACTGGTACAGCATAAGACAGCCGGCGTATTTGTTTCCTGGGCAATTCCTAAAGCAACAAAACCTGCAGATCGTTCATCCGGGATGATCCACTTTTTAATGCCTTCATGACGTGCAAAGGAAATGGTCAAAGGGGCATTTCTAGAGCCAGGAGACATCACAGCATGCTTCACTCCAAGCTGTGAGCAAACTTGTGCTGTGTTAAAGACGGTTGGGTGAAGCACTAATCTTGATTAAATTTTGGATCAAAAGTACGTTTACTCTCCTTCATACGCCTTTTTCCAATCTGGAAGAACAGTATGGAACCCAGGATGGGGAATAATATGATCAGTAACAACCAGGGAGCAGGACTTTCATGACTATTTCTACTGAGTCTGAAAATATCAATTAATGCCCAAACCCAAAGAAAGACAGCAACCCAAAAGAATCCTCCCAGAATCATCAGGGTTTGATTACTAAATTCAAATAATTCCATTGTCAGAGTAATTTAGATTTAAGAATATTCATCTTCATTTCTGTCTCTTCATATTCCTTGTGAGGATCAGAATCTTCAGTGATTCCAGCCCCGGCGAAAAACCTTACGTTTCCATTTATCATCTTCATGCACCTCAGGTTTACATACAGGTCAGTTGAATTCTCGAAATTCACGGGACCTAAAAACCCTGAATAAAACTCCCTGTCGTATTGTTCCTCCTGCTGGATCCAGGGTTTTGTTTGATCAATCGGCATTCCACAAACGGCCGAGGTAGGATGAAGGAGTTCCAGCATTTGATCTGCAAGTTCTTCAAACTGAACCTCTTCATAGTTCACGATAAATTCCGTTTTTAGATGAGCCAGACTACCTGCTTTCACTGTCTTGGGTCCATGCTCATGAAATTCGCGTAACCGTATCTTTTTAAAGCAGTTGATAACATATCTGCTCACCATCGCCTGTTCCTCTATTTCTTTCTGCGTCCAGGCGATTTCACTCAATGGCTGACCATCACTCAGGGGTTTGGTTCCGGCCAGAGAAACCGTCTTAAATCGTTCAGAGTTATCAGATATCATCAACTCAGGCGTTGCACCAATCCATAAACCTTTCCCAGGTATGTGAGATATGCTACAAAAAGCATTGGTATACTTCTCACAAATGGTTTGAAAAAACGACCAGGAAGAAAAATTATCGGGTAATGTCTCATCTCTGTAACGGGATAATACCACCTTTTCAAAGGTCCCTTTCTTAATTTCAGCAATGGCCTTACTTACGGACTGTTCAAACGAATTGAACGTGTCTTCGTTTTTTGGATTATTGCCTTTGTTTTTTATCAGCCTGGTATCTTTAATTCGTTCTTTAAATGCATCGATCTGCGAGTCACTCACATTCGGAGCTACTGCGATTTCATTTGAATGAATAATCAAATCTGCAGCGATATGAAATGGCTTTATCGGATGATTATCACTATAAGCGTTGATCAGAAACCCTGCCTCAAGGTCATCTAATTGAAAGCTTTCCAATTGCGTTACTTCTTTCAAGGAAATAAACGTACGAATATCTTCATCTCCGGGCTTTTTCCAAACGGCAAACGCATAGCCGGCCTGTTCTAACTGACGAATGAGGATATCCGGCTTCTCAAGTTGTAATATGGTTGCTAATTCTGTCACTTATTTATTTCGATCTAAAATAGCCATTGTAATCCTACTGATGGCCACTAGTTGACCGTTTTCATTATGAATCTCGATTCCCCAAACCTGTGTGCCGCGACCTAAGTGGATAGGTTTAGCAGTACCCGTTACAAAACCAGCGCGTGCAGATTTGATGTGATTGGTGTTGATTTCCAGTCCTACAGCATGCTGCTTTTCCAGGTCAATAGTTACTGTTGCCCCGACACTTCCCATGGTTTCAGCAAGCGCTACTGACGCTCCACCGTGTAACAAACCCATGGGTTGCTTTGTTCGGTGATCTACGGGCATGGTTGCCTTCAGGTAATCCGGTCCGATTTCGGTAAATTTTATGCCCAGATGCTCAACCATACAGCCTTCTGACATGTTGTTTAACGCAACAAGTTCCAGGTAGTCGGGAAAAATTCTTTCTTTTGCCATTTGTTCAGCAAACCAAGATAAACACAGTTTGAAAAACAAGACGATTTACATACTTCGCCACGGTGAAACGGATTTTAATAAAAAAGGCATGGTGCAAGGACGAGGGGTGAATGCCTCTCTCAATGATACGGGCAGAGCTCAGGCCCGGAAGGCGGGGAATGCATTTGAAGACATCCAATTCGATCATGTGTTCACCTCTGCTTTAATCCGAACGCATGAGACAGTCGGAGAGTTCATGAACAATGGTACGCCCGTATCAGCTCTAGACGGATTTGACGAGATCAGTTGGGGTAATCAGGAGGGAAAGGAGGCTTCTTATGATGCAAAGAACCTGTATGCAGATACAGTGAATGGTTGGCGTAGGGGGGAGCTGCATCTTAATGTGGGCGGAGGTGAAAGTCCTATTCAGGTAATGGAGCGGCAGCAGAAGGCCATGGAGAAGGTTTTAGAAGCAGATGGGGAGAATATCCTGATCTGCATGCATGGACGAGCGATGCGAGTCCTGCTGAGCTGGACGCTTAATTATCCACTGAACTACATGGATGGCTTTCCTCATGCCAATTGCTCTTATTATGTCCTTGGATACAGGAGAGATTCGTTTTTTCTGAAGGATTTTAATCAGATAGAGCATCTTGTTTAGAAACTCCTGACTTGAAAACCTTCAGGGTTATGATTAATCTAATAAAGGTCATCAGGGTCTTCGTCATGTGGGCCTACCCCTGGTGGGTTAAATAACCCCCATCGGTCAAT
Organism: Ekhidna sp.; assembly: GCF_965247405.1. Classification (GTDB taxonomy): domain Bacteria; phylum Bacteroidota; class Bacteroidia; order Cytophagales; family Cyclobacteriaceae; genus Ekhidna. The sequence goes on along the minus strand of NZ_OZ252014.1, from coordinate 58,999 downwards.
GATGTAATTCCATGGGTCAAAACTTTCAACCCAATCAACGAATAGCAATCGATACTCTTCGACAGCATCTCGCAGCAATTGGAAATACTGAGTTTCTTTGAATCCATGCATTTCAAGACTATGGGTCTGAACAATAAGTTCTCTAGCAGACTTTCTGATAATAGCAGCGCACTCCATTTTAATATCATACAAATCTCCAGCTTCAGCTCCAGAGACTTCCACCGCAAGATTATGACCGTCATTCATCATCAAAACACCAACTTCCCTTAATATTTCATTGTCCTCAGGAATTAAATCAACCAGTGAACGTACTAGCTCGGCTATTTCCATTCCTTTTTTGAAAATAGGCAGGTTTCTGCTGTCAGGTATGTCATCTTCTTCGTCAAACATATATCTACAGTTTTAATACTCACTATTTCGCATTTGTTGCAGTAAACCCTGTCAGGTTTTGAAAACCTGACAGGGTTATCTACTTTTCGAATGTGCCAACCCCATCCTTATTAAATCCCAGGTTTAATTGTTAAGAAATCAGCGTATAATCTTTCATGATACTTTTCAACCTTTCAAATAGGATGAGATTGCTACTTCGTTCCTCATCACAATAACGAATAAAAATTAAAGCCGTCGAACGGTAGTGAAGCGATCTCATTATTGTTTTTCTGATTTCGTTTTTGAATTTGCATGCGCCAATCCCATCTTAATTTCGCCCCAACTATAACTATCGGGCAAGGCTCCTTTAATCTCTCCGGACTTGGTCAGACCTTCATCATGGGCCTTTAGGATATTCTTCAATCGACTGGGTTTCACAAAATCAGTTACATCCAGTTCGCCCAGTTCCACATATTTAGCTAGGTGACTCTCAATCGTTCCCTCAGCCAATCCTCGCTCTTCGGCTATCACTTTGATCGATTTTCCGCCGTTCTTATACATGTCAAAGCTGATCTCGGCTGTTGGCGTCTTATCCTTGGCGCTGGCCTTCTGAACTGATGCCAATTGTTTACTGGTTTTCAATTTATCCTTCGTCAGAGGTATCCCTTCATTGACATGCTGAACCAATAAGTTGAGTTTAACGATCTGTCGTAGCTGGGAAGCAAACAATTCCTTGATCTCTACCAATTCCGCTCGATAGGTTTTGGCCTGTGTTTGTGTTTTCAGCATGCGATGCTGTTGAGTAATTCGCTCGATGAGTTCTGTGAGCCTTTCTTCAAAATAAACAGACGCTTTGCTCATTCGTTCCGCAAGCAGATGTAGGTCTTTTTGAGCCAAAATGCCATTCACTTGTCGGATAAACCCTTCACCGACTTCCTTTAATGGGAATGCATCATTGATCAGCTCGTCAGTCCATGGTAACTGCTTTTGCTTCAATGATCGATTTTCATCTTTATTGAAAGTCTTCTTATGCGCCACCAGCTCTCGCAGCATCGGATCAAACAAAAAAGCTCGTTCCGTGAACTCTGCGATGAAACGCATACGGTCGCGCTCAAAGTTTTCAGCCAACTTATCTTTCCCCTCAAAGCTGGAGATGTAATGATTCAGCTGCTCATCTATCGATGGAGATCGCTTGGGTAGTGGACTACTCAACACCAACCCATCGAGAGAGGTGAGCCGAGAAAGTGCCACGTATAATTGCCCGGCAGCAAAGGTTCCTTCTAAATCGAGAATGGCTTTCTCGAATGTCAGCCCCTGGGATTTATGGATCGTAACTGCCCACGCCAATTTCAGTGGGTATTGTTTAAACGTCCCCAGAACTTTGGTATCCACTTCATTGGTGGCTTTATCCAGCACGTATCGGACATTTTCCCACTCGTATTGCTCCACTGGAACTTCCGTGCCATCTTCAAAGGTCACTTTGATGCCATCCTCCAGGCTGGAGACTTTACCAATCTTACCGTTAAAGAATTGCCCTTTTCCGGTAGGATCGTTTTTGATAAACATCACCTGGGCTTCTTCCTTTAATTGAAGAATGGGCTCACATGGATAGGCATTCTCTGGAAAGTCCCCTGAGATATCCGCTTCGTATCGTACGGTTGGATAATTAAGTTCTTCCAGGCGTGTGGCGTTGATCTTATCTGCCTTACGATTGTGTGTAGTGAGATGAATATAGCCTTCCATTTCAGAGACATCCTCCTGGTATTTTTCGTTGAGCATCGCTACATCATCGTACTCCAGCTCGTTGTGTCTTAAGCGATTCAATAAATCAATGAAATACTGATCGCTTTGTCGGTATACCTTGTCAAGCTCCACCCGTATAGGTGGATTTTCCTTCAAAGCTCGTGCTTCAAAAAAATAAGGTGAAGCGTAATACTGGCGCAGAAGGGAAGCCTCTTCCTGTTTCACGACGGGAGGTAGCTGCATAAGGTCTCCAATGAATAATATCTGCAAGCCACCAAATGGATCAAATCGCCTTTTTCTCAGCCTTCTTAAGGTAGCATCAATGCAATCCAGCAGATCGGCTCTTAACATACTCACTTCATCTATGATCAGTAGCTCCAGTTCATTGATCAGTTTTCGTTTTTGTGCTCCGAATTTAGCTTCTCGAAATAGGGAAGAAGGCGTATTGACCTGTATGTTTCTTTCTGAAAACGGAATATCTTCCGGGATGTAAGCTCCAAAGGGAAGCTGAAGTAAAGAATGGAGAGTGACCCCTTCCGCATTGATAGCTGCTATTCCTGTAGGAGCAGCTACCGCAGCATTTTTATATGTATTCCGAATGATGTTTCGAAGAAAGGTGGTCTTTCCTGTCCCTGCTTTTCCGGTCAGGAAGATGTGTCGATTAGTAGTATTAACATAGTTAGCTGCCAGCTCTGCAGCATCACTGAAGTGGTTCATGTGGACGAAGATAAATAGAGATTGCTTCTTCGTGCCTCATCGCAATGACGTTGTAGTTTTTTAGCGTCATCGCGAGTTTATGAAGCGATCTCATTATTTCTTGCGATTAAAAGAAAATGCTAATATTACTTCATGGCCAAACAAAAGATCCATGCGGAAGTAGGGAAACGAGTTATTGAGCTTTCCAACCTGGATAAAGTCCTTTATCCTGAGGATGAGATCGTGAAGGCCGAGATCATTGAGTATTATCTGAAACTGGCCCCAACTATCCTCAATCACATTCGAGGCAGGGCTTTGTCATTAGTTCGTTATCCTGACGGCATTTACGGTGAGCAGTTTTTCCAAAAGCATCGTCCCGACTGGACTCCTGACTGGATCGATTATAAGCGACTGGGACAAGAACGAAAAAAGGAATATGTTGTTGCAAAAGAAGATGCTACGCTGGTTTGGCTGGCTAACCTTGCTTGCCTGGAGATTCACCAAATCCATAGCTTTTCAGAGCATAGTGATAAACCGGACTATATCGTTTACGATTTAGATCCACCGGAAGATGGTTCATTTCCACTAGAAGACTTAAAACAGATCGCTTTTGCTTTGAAGGAACATCTGGAGCGATTCAATTACCATGTGTTTGTCAAGACTACCGGAGGAAAAGGGCTCCATTTGGTAACGCCTGTAGAAGCCAGGTATTCGTTTGAGGAATGTTTTCAGTCAGCAAAAAAAGTCGCTACAGACTTTATTAATAAACATGATCAAACCACCCTTCACATCAAAAAAGAGGCACGAAAAGGGCGGGTCTTGGTTGACATCTACCGCAACCGACCTTCACAGACGATCATCTGTCCTTATAGTCTGAGAGGGAAAGCAGGAGCCACTGCCTCCACACCATTATCATGGGAAGATTTGGAAGAGCTTAAGGATTTAAATCAATGGAACATTAAAACCACTCTGAATAAGGTGGTGGAAGAAGGAGATGCCTGGGAGCAGATTAGAGGGTGGGCGGTACCCTTGCATACAGACAAACGAGCAGTAGTAGCAAAGGAATTACCTCCTAACAAACGACACAAAACACCGGAGCAGCTTTCTGACTATGAGAAAAAGCGGGATTTCAACAAAACGCCTGAGCCTTTGCTCTCGGATAACGAAGCACCGGGTAGCCGATTCTGTATCCAAAGACATCATGCATCACATTTGCATTATGATTTGAGACTGGAACAGGATGGTATCCTGAAATCCTGGGCGATTCCCCGGGGAATGCCTCCGGTTCCGGGAGTAAAAAGACTGGCAGTTCAAACCGAAGATCACCCGTTGAAGTATTTGACCTTTGAGGGGGAAATACCAAAAGGAGAATATGGTGGCGGCATGATGTGGGTGTATGCCACCGGGCGCTATGAGATCACTAAAGAAAAAAAACAGGGGTTCTATTTTCGACTTTCAGGAAAGCAACTGAGCGCAGAGTACCGAATGCACTTGATGAAGGATAAAGAGTGGTTATTGGAGCGTGTGGATACCCCCCAACAAAACTTATTGGATCAAGTCATGAAACCGATGCTGGCTGACGCTTCCAAGCGTGTTCCGGTAGGTGACTTCTATTATGAATTGAAGTGGGATGGAATCCGGGCATTGATTTATTTAAATGAGGGACAGCTTAAGATTTATAGCAGAAATGGCAATGACATCACCGAGCAATTTCCAGAGCTCAATGTACCTGAACAGGCTTTTCGGATCAACAACGCCATTTTTGACGGGGAGATTGTATGCCTCGATCAGGAAGGTAAAGCCAACTTCAAAAAGGTGATCAAACGACTGATGAGCAAAAAGAACTTTGACTATGAATCTAAACGCTCGCCTGCCTATTGCTACTTGTTTGATTGTCTCTATCTGGATGGAAGATCACTGATGCATGACCCACAGGATCGACGCAGGTGGTGGATGATTGATTCTTTACGGGTAGGAGAGACCAACTATCGAGTGAGTCAGTCGGAAGAGGATGGTAAAGCCTTGTTTGCTGCTGCAAAGGCGCATGGCATTGAGGGTATTGTTGCTAAGCGGATTGATGGTAGATACACACCTGGCAAGAGAAGTGATGCATGGATCAAAGTGAAGGTAAAGGAAACCAAGGATTGCTTCATCATAGGGTTTACACAGGGAGAAGGCGAACGTGAGCGATATTTCGGATCGCTTCAACTTGCTGAACAAGATGGAGATGAACTCATTTATCGGGGCAGGGTTGGAACAGGATTTGACGATGCGCTTCTAAAGTCATTAACTAAACAATTTGTAGAGCTAGTTTCAGCAGATAAACCAGTAGACGGAGAGGTGCATGAAGAGAAGAAGACTGTGTGGCTAAAGCCTGAGTTGGTTTGTGAAGTGGAGTACTCGATGATTACTGATAATGGTACCTTCAGGGATCCGGTGTTTAAAAAGTTGGTCGATTTGACCTAAAACGATTCATGTTTATTGAAGTATTGAAAAACGTCAACGATTCCGTTTTTATCTGCAATCTGAATATTCCGAAGAAATAAATAATCCTTGACATCTCGTTTACCGAATATGTCATAAAGATCCTTATCATCCCTTATTTCTAATACATTGCCTTCAACTAACGTAAAGTGTAATTCACCTGCTTCTAACAATGGATGATCACCAGGCACAAGAACCTTATAAAAGGTAGTATTCCCTTCCTCATAAATTGGAATAAATGTTTCTCGCGATTCATTCAACAATGTAACTTGTTCAATATCACTCAGAAACATTCGGTTGATAGAGTCTTGCTGAATCAAAATAGAACCTGAATCAAAATTGATTTTGACTTTGCCATAAATGGTGTCAGATCTTACGATTGCATATCCGTCTTCGGGATCGTGTGCCTGGGCATCAAGAAGTCCTGAAGTCAGGATCAGGATAACGATAAAAAAAAGATTTCTCATATTTTAGCTGTGTTGAGTCACAAACAAGCTAAAAGCAACAGAGATTATATAGTCATAAGTAGAAACTTGACATAAGTATGACAACTACATAAAATGAATGTAACAATAGAAGAGAGTTGTTATAAAACTATTAACACCCACTATTGTATTGAGAAAATTATAGTGTTAAGCATATTAACTAACTCACATTCGAGAGATTCCACTAATTTTTATCTCATGTACCGTTTATTATCTTTGATTAAGATGAAAAATGCATAATATTGTATTGATATTTTTCATACCAGCTAAAGGAATAACGGATGAAAAGAATTGTGCTGATTGATGATGATTCCACGACTAATTATCTCAATAAACTTATCATAGAACGCGCAGGGCTAGTGGATGAAGTACTTGCTTTTGAGTCAGGGCAAGAGGCGTTGGATTATTTTCACAAAAATCATCATGGTGATGAGCTATCATTGGTGCTCTTGGATATTAATATGCCTGTCATGAATGCCTGGCAGTTTCTTGATCAGTATCAGGCAATTACAGGCGATAATTCAAATAAGATTGTTCTCTTATCTTCCTCAATTAATCCGGCAGATAAGCAAATGGCTGAAAAGAAAGAAAATGTACTCGATTTTAAATCAAAACCGCTTTCAGTTGACATGCTCAATGATCTCGTGAGTTCTTACTTACAAGCGTGTTGACCTCTTTTGGGAATTCCATTGTAAATGCGGACCCAACACCTTCCTCACTTTCAACGTGTATCAACCCATTAAGTGAAGTGACTCTGTTTTTTACAATAAACAGTCCAATTCCACGGCCTTCAACATCCATGTGGTATCGCTGATACATCTTGAATAACTTATCTGCAAACTTATTTAAGTTAATTCCCCTTCCATTATCTGAAATTTTTATGAACTTGTAATAATCATCTTCATAGCTCTCAATTTTGATGTGCAGTCTTTTCTCTGGTTCTGCAAACTTTAGACTATTTGATAGCAAATGATAAATTGCATCAGATAAGAAAGGTTTATATGACTTCAGCTTCTTTACTTTTAGGTCTTGTTCAATCGTAATGTTTACATTCTTGATTTCAATCTTGAGTAAATCAAGAACTTCGTTAATTAGCCGCTCCAGGGACAAATCAGTGAAATCAGATGGCTTGGGATCCTCTTCGTTTAATACCGTACTCAATTCCTTAATCACTCTATCGATTCGATTGGAAGCATCACTTATTCGAGCTACGATTTCATTAAAATCTGCATCACTTGGGATATCCGTTAGAAGATTTGAAAAACCAATAATCTGTGTCAAAGGCTCTCTTAAATTATGACTGATCACACTGTTAAATTCCTTCAAACTCTTATTCCGAATCCGTAGTTTTTTGATTAATTCTTCCTTTTCAATTTCAAGCCTGTTGCTCTTGTCTTTAGCGATGGCTGCTACAATTAAATCTGCAATTGAGCCTACGTATTTTTGCTCCTGAATATCCCATTCTCTGACTTGATTATGAGTCATGGTGTATGAAACAAACCCAACAAACTGGCCGTCTATCAAAATAGGGGCGTTCAGGATTGATTCAATACCATAGGGTTTGAAGTATTGATTGTATATGTCTGCCAATCTTTCATCCTTACTTATCTGACTAACCGCTACCGTTCGCTGACTCATAAAGTCATCGAAAAACTGTGGGAATTGATCCCTTGTAAATCGAGTCTTTGGGATTTTCGTCGAGCCTTTTCTTTCGCGAATTCCAGCTAAATAAAGAGCATTTGTTTTTTCATCTAAATTCCAATAAGTAGCACGATCGCATCTTAATACTTCATATGACTTATTCAATAATGTGTCAATGAATTGCGCTAAATCCAAGTCTTGTTCATTGAGATACTTAGAGAACTCAAGAAGTGACTTAGTTAATACCGCATCCCTCTCTGCCTCAATTCGAGACTTTTGCCGTTTTCGGTATTGAAAAGTTGCAAATCCAAGTCCTAGTACAATGGTAAAAGCGAGTGTAATAACAATTAGCCTCGCCTCATCTTCTGCTTTATGCTGTTCTTGTTCTTGCCTTAGCAATTCATTTTCTGCGAGTATAAGTTCAGCCTGATAGGCTGTTTTCATTTTCTCCACGCTTGAAATAAACTCCGCATTTCTCAGGCTGTCGCCCAGGCTTTTATGCTTATCTAGATAGAATGCCGCTTTCTCAATATCTCGCTTTTCCAGATAAAGTGAATACAGTCTGTTGTAGGTTTCATCAAGTAAATCATTTGCCTGATTTTCGTAGGCTTTCCCTTCAGTCAATTTCCAGTAGTAAAGAGCACTGTCAGGATTATTTACTTCTTTAGATTGGAAATAGCCACCAAGTTTTAAGTAGGATTGAATCAATCCACGTTGATGATTTGCTTTCGACCTTACTTCAACTGCTTTTTTCATCAATTGTATGGCATTTAGGATGGCTCCCTTTTGGTACTCACATTCCGCAAGTCCATGGTAACCATACCCCTGACCTCTTAAATGATTCGTGTTGACTGCATTAGTCAGACATTTCATGAAATATGATTCTGCATCATCTACTTCTCCCTGCATCAAACTGACTTCTCCCAGATTTGAATAGATAATAACAGGTTGATATTCACTCAGTCTTTCGAGGGCTAAGGAAAGCGCTTTATCAAAGTATTTTAAACTTGAATCGAACACTTCTTTTCGTCGATATACCTCTCCTATATTGTTGTGTAATCGAACATATTCCAATGGATATTCAGAGGCATCATAGGAGAGAGCTTCGAGATAGTATGAAAGTGCCTGATCAGGAAGGCCTATCATTAGAAAGCCATTGCCTTTCAGCGTGGTGGCTCTTAGCAACCCTCGTTGATAACTTAAATCCTTAGCCGTGGAAATCGCCAGGTTGATGTAATAACTGGAGTTCTTTTGATCCGTAAGACTTAATTTGAAGGCTATTTCGTTTGCTACGTCCACATAAGCAGTATCGCTGACCGTCAGTTTACTGAGAACGGCCTGCAGGCTATCAATTTCACTGCTTTGAGCCTCGAGCTGAAAGCACTTAAACGCAACAAGTAAAAGAAATAAAAATCTCCTCATTTCAATTCTCTATGGCAGCCTTTACCTTTGGTATTCTATGGCATCAGACTATAACCAAATTATAAAAGATATAAACAGCGAATCCTTTGCTCCAGTTTATTTTCTACAGGGAGAAGAAACCTTTTATATCGACGATATTATCAATAATATCGAAAATAACGCACTTGAAGAGAGTCAGCGGAGCTTCAATCAAGTAGTTCTTTATGGCAAAGATACAACTCTGACTGATGTAATTGGAGCAGCAAGAAGATATCCTATGATGGGTGAACGACAAGTGGTTATTGTGAAAGAAGCCCAGGAGATGAGGGATTGGAAAAATGATGACAAACAAACGTTGGTAGTCAATTACCTTGAGAATCCGCTCCCCAGCACCATCCTCGTTTTTGGTTATAAGTATAAGACGGTTGACAAACGAACCAAATTTGGTAAGTCCATAGAAAAGCATTCAGTATTTCTAAATGCAAAAAAGCTGTATGATAATCAGGTGCCTGATTGGATTAGAAATTTTTGCAAAAGTCAGGGAGTTAAAATTGATGACTCAGCGGTAATGATGTTATCAGAGAATATTGGTAATAATCTACAACGTCTTGCAAATGAAATTCAAAAGCTTCTTTTGAATGTCAAGAAAGACGATGCAATTAGCGCAGGAATGGTTCAGAAATATGTAGGGATAAGTAAGGACTATAACATTTTTGAACTGCAAAAAGCCTTAAGTGGGTTGAACAAATTGAAAGCATTAAAAATCGCCAATTATTTCGCCTCAAATCCAAGCAACAATCCACTTGTACTTACCATATATAGTTTGTTTTCCTATTTCAGTAAACTACTTCTGATTCACCATGCTGAAAACAAGAATGAAAAGGCATTGGCATCTTTAATTGGTGTTAACCCATTCTTTGTGAAAGAATATATGCAGGCAGCAAGGAACTATCCGGTTGGAAAAGTGGTACAAAACATCAAGTATTTGCATGAAGCAGATATGCAATCGAAAGGAATCGGCTATGCCACAAAAAAAGAAGGCCCTGTTTTAACAGAGTTGGTATACAAATTGATGAACTAACACAATTTGAAGCTAAATATTCGTTGCAATTGTTGGTCAAAAACTGTTTCGTATTGAGAAAGCTACTTTTCATATTCTTCAGTGTATTTGTGTTTGCACTCATTGCGCAAAAATCTGTTTCGAGTGCAGACTTCACTGAGTTGGAGGCATTTGAAAGCTTCCAGACACGTCAATACCAGCGTGTAATCGGTAATTTAAAAAGGGGTTCCTCACTTTCAGAGGGTGAGGAGATACTGCTCTTGATGAGTGAGATGAAAACCGGAAAAAGGGATGCCTCAAAGATAGAAGGTTGGCTGGCTGATAATGAGAAACACCCCATTAAACCATTGGTAGCATATCATTTAGGAGAGTATTTTTTCTACAATCAAGATACACTTAAAAGCAGAAGTTACCTTTCATCCGTCTCAGCAAATGAATTAAGCACAGCAGATCGAGCATCCTATGGATTCATCTATGGAGTACTTCAATTAAATGAGGAAAACTACCAGAATGCAAAAGATCTTTTCAGGCTTTCCAGAAACCATGCATTCGAGGAAACAGCCAAACTTGATTATTATGAAGCATATGCCAACTACCATCTAAATGATTTAACCAACGCGTTGGAAGGATTTGAAAAGGTAAAAGGAAATGAAGCATATGGAAACTCTGCTAAGTTCTTTATTGCTAAAATCCGGCTCGAAAATAAGCAAGTAGATGAAGTTATTGCTCTTGCTCAGGAGGAGCTTTCTGATGAGACCACCATTACTAATTCAGGATTTTATCAACTGATTGGCGAAGCATACGCCTTGAAAAATGATGTCGCGAAAGCAGACGCCTATTTTGAGCGAGCGATCGAGCTCCATCCATCTAAACCCACTGCAGCACTCTATTATCAGGCAGGTGTCTCAAAGTTTAAGATTGGAAATGAGGATCAGGCAATCAAGTTCCTGACGGAGGCAGGAATTCAGGGAGGTGAGTATGCTCAACTTAGCGCCTTTCAACTTGGAAGGCTTTATTTGAAAAAGCAATCATTTGAGCAAGCATTGTTTGCCTATATAGAAGCTTCAGCATCTGAAAATAAGGCGATTAAGGAAGAGGCTCTTTATCAATCCGCCAAAATAAATGCACAATTGGGCAATTTTGCGGAAGCCATCAACTATGCAAATGATTATCTGGAGTTATTTGGTAGTGGGGGCTATGTAACAGAGCTTCAAGATCTTATTGCTCAATCTTATTTGCGAACATCCAATTTTGATTTGGCCATCGAACACCTGAAAAGGATAGGAGTAACCAATCCCACACAAAAGGATATTTATCAGAAGGTCACTTATCAGAAGGCAGTTTTATCCTTCAATGATGGTCTATTCGAAGAGGCCAGGACCTGGTTCCAGGAAAGTCTCAAATACGCACCAAGCCTTGATCTTAAAGATCAGGCATTGTTTCATCTGGGAGAAATTGCGATGAGAGAAAATAATTTTGAAATGGCACTAAAATATTATCAGAGCCAAACGAAAATCAATTCACTGACAGATTATGGGATAGGATATGCCTATTACAATAAACAGCTTTATGCCAATGCCATTCCGCACTTCAGAAGGGCACGAAACACCAATGATCAGCGTACAAAAACAGATGCAAGCGTTAGACTGGCAGACTGTCTGTTCGCCACCAAATCGTACGATGAAGCTGTGCGTATTTATGATCAAGCAAGTGTAAGCAATCATTCATCTTATATTGATTTCCGAAAAGGAAGCGCGATGAAAAGAGCGGGAAGCACAGATGAAGCTATTCAAACCTTCCAAAAGGTATTTACCTCTTCAAAGTATGGAGCTGCAGCTCGATTTGAAGTCGGGATGATACATTTTGAATCTGCACAGTTCAAAGACGCAGAAAACATTTTTACACAAGTCGTTAGTAATTACCCAAATTCATCCCTGGTTCCTGACGCCCTGCTTAATAGAGGAATTGCACGAAAAAACCTTGGCAAGATGGATGAAGCGAAAGCTGACTATTCTAATATTCTTGAAAATCATCTTTCATCACAGGTATCGCTAAACGCAATCCTGGGACTTCAGGAGTTACAACAAGCAGGAGTTGACGTCAATAAACTGGATAAATATATTGCTGACTATAAACAAGCCAATCCTGAGAGTGGAAGCCTCGAATTAATTGAGTTTGAAGCGGCTAAACGTCTTTATTTTGATTTCTCCTATGCTGAAGCAACAAGAGCTTTTGATCGGTTTTTAAAAGACTACCCTGCAAGTGGAAACAAGATCGAAGCAAAGTATTACCTAGCTGATTCGTACTACCGAATTGATCAATTGGAACAATCAAAAGTCGTTTTTGATGAGTTGAAGTACGTCAGAAATCCTCTAACCGGTCGCATACTCAGCAGAGTGGGGGACATCAACACCCAGCTGGGCAATATCTCAGAGGCGAAAGACGCCTACCAGCTTTTGATGGACTTAAACCTTACTTCAAAGGACACCTACAACGCTCGTCAGGGACTAATGATGTTGTATTTCACCAATAATCAATTCACTGAATCAATCGCTATGGCCGATGAAGTCATTCGTGCGGAGTGGAAACCACTGAATGCTGGAAAAGAGGCATCCATGATTAAGGCGAAGAGCTATCTTAACTTAAGACAAACAGAGATGGCTAGGCTGGAATTTGAATCGCTTGCGTCAGACAAGAATGTAGTAGGTGCTGAAGCCAACTATTTCCTGGGGCTGATTGCCTACAACAACGAAGCACATGATCAATCGCTTGATCTCTTGTTTGATTTGAATTCGAATTACGGCAGTTATCAGGACTGGATAGATAAATCTTATTTGTTGATAGCTAAAAACTACATTGCACAAGAAGAGCTATTTCAAGCAAAAGCCACTTTAAGATCTATTATTCAACATGCTAAAAATGAGGATGTTAAATCCGAGGCTCAGCGATTGTTAAATCAAATTGAGCAAAACGCCAATATTTCAGACTCTACCCAAAGCAACAAATAGGATGAAAATAGCAGTAGCATTAATATCATGTTTCATTTGGTTACAATCCTATGCCCAAAATGACAGCACAAAGACTCAAGGTGAGATTTTGACAGGAGAAGTCGTTGTTGAAAAAGACAAGAAAATAACGCTCCCCCAGGCAGATAAGATATTCCTGAGTAGTACACCAGAATCTTTCACTAATAAAGCCATTCAGCTCTCTTTTGATATAAAAGAGCCTGACTTTGATTGGCCTGACTATAAATCAGATGTTCCATTTCAGTACGCAGATGATCCATATCCATTAGCTGATTATCAAAACTATGTCAAGTTGGGATATGGAAATTTCAATTCACCAGTGGTTGGAGCTGGGTTATTCCGAAAGCTTGGAAATTGGGATGGTAGAGCCAAGCTCTTTTACGAGAGCTTTAAGACTGGCCCTGTAAATGAAGAAAATAGTGGCAATTCGGTTGCTGGCATAGATGTTTCGGCTACTCATGTCAAAAACAACTTCACAGTCACACCTACTATTTCCTTTAAGCAACGACAGTATAAATTTTATGGCAATTCCAATAGAATAAATTCCGGGTTTTTGGAAGCCGATCCTGTGGAAAGCAAACACAACCATATTTTTTCTGAAATAGCGCTATCATGGGAAAAGGGTGATATAAATCTTTCATTCAAACCTCATATATCCTCTAGCGTCCAATCCTTTGACCCATCAAGCGCAGAAAATAGTGAAACCACTCTTGGAGCGACAGGAAGTCTGGCGTATAAAATCGATGAAGCATTCACTACAGGTTTTGAGATTGAAGGTCAATCTGCCAAATATGATGGTGGATTAGCTTATGATCGATCACTCATCAATATTAATCCATGGGTTAAGCACCAGAAAGATGCATTAATTATAGAAGCAGGATTCATGGTTTCATCTGGAAAGGTGGATGCAGCTACGAAAACCAGCTTTTATCCAAAAGCCAAGGTGTCGTACAGTTTTTCTGATGAGTGGGGTGTATACGGATTAATTTTAGGTGGACAGGCATGGAATAGTCTTAATGAACTCTTGAATCAGAATGAATTTTTAGATGATTCTCTCGGAATTACGCATACGGAGAACACCTTTAGTTTTGGTGGAGGTATAAAAGGCTCACCGGTTAAAAACATGCTCGTGGAAGCTTCACTTACTCATTCCGGCTTTAAGGGGCTTCCTTTTTTCATCCCATCCGCTTCTGATTCTGCCCGGTTCGTGCTTACATACGATAATGAAACCGTCAATGTAATAAGTCTAAAAACGGACGTAAAATATATGCCTACTTCCACCAGTACGTATGGTGCAAGTTTGGAGCTTAATGGCTATTCCGTCGAATCACTGGATAAACCCTGGCATAAGCCAACATTCGTTTTCAACGCGTATACGAGCCACAATATCAAAGAAAAGTTGATTGTTTCAGCATATTTAACCAGCATCGGTGGTATCCGTGCACCAGCCGATGTGGATTTTGGTTATTTGAAGCTAGCTGCTTTTACTGATGTAAGTCTTAGTGCTAAATACTTAATTACCCCGAGAGCATCTGCATTCATTGACGTAAATAATTTGCTTAATAATGAATACGAACGATATTTGGGGTACCCGATCCGAGGACTCGCTTTTAAAATTGGCGGTCAGTACCGTTTCTGACCCTAATATTTCCTAATAATGAATTTTATTTTATCTTGGTTCGGTCAATAAAACATACCTATGGCTAACGACGACAAGAACAAAGACAAAGAACAGGACGATTTTTTCGGTGATGATGATGATTTTGGTCTACCAGAGCTAGATTATGAAGCTTTGGATGATGATGATGACACCCCATTAGAAGAAGAAACGCCTGCTGCTGAAGAAACGAAAGAGGAAGAGGAACCAGCAGTTGAAGAGCCTGCTGCTGAAGTAACTGATGAGGCGGCAGAAGAACTCGATGACTCTGTCTTTGATAGTGATGATTTTGATAGCGAAGATCTTTCTGTAGAGGATCTGGAAGACGATATTGCAGATGTAGCAGACGAAGAGATTGCGGATGAGGAAATCCCTGATCAGGTAACGGATGAAGAGCTCGAAGCTTCAATGAGTGAAACTGACGATTTTGAGGATTCAATGGGAGATATACCTGATGAAGATAGCTCAGATGATCCAGCGGATGAAGCCATGGAGGAGTTTTATGAAGAAGAATCATTTGATGAATTTGAAGCTTCTGATGAAGAGCTCGGAGGTGATGATGATGATGATGAAATTTCAGACTCTGTGTTTGATAGCGATGTATTAGATGAGGATGAATTCGCTCAGTTTGAGAAAGAACTAATGGATTCTGAAGAAGAGAGCATGTCAGACATGCCTACTTTTGAAGGAGGAGCAGAAGAGACGAGCAGCAAAGGCAAGTTTGCCAAAGTGGTGATCATAGGTATCATCATTTTCGCCGGACTTGGTGCCGCATTTTGGTTTATGTCTCCGATGGGAGGTGATGGTGAAGGAGAGAAAGAAGTTGCAGAGAAAACAACTCCTCCAGTGACAGAAAAACCTGAAGAAAAGAAACCTGAGGAAGAGGCTAAGCCAGCTGAAGAATCAACGACAAATAGCTCCACGGCAGCTGATAATAATGCAGCGACAACACGACCCGCTGATAATCAGCCGAAAACTACTCCTGCAAAACGACCTACAAATAATCAGCCTAAGCAAGTAGCAGCTACTCCGGGTACAGTTAATTCGCTGAGTGCCCGAACAGGTAATTATTATATCGTAGTTGGAAGTTTTGTTGATAGTGACATGGCAATGGATTATGCTACTAAGCTTTCAAATGCTGGAAAAAGTCCTTCGGTTATCCCTCCATTTGGCAATGCTATCACTACAAGGGTTGCAATTTCAGGACATGGCACGCTTTCTGATGCACAGAGATCAATTGAAGGGTTAAAAGCTGAGTTTGGTCAGGATATTTGGATCTTGAGATACTAAAAGCACTAATCCTTCAGTTAATACGTTCAGTCTGTTTGAATGGGCATCCATTCATTGAACCAAGATAAAAAGAACTTATGCTAATTAGTGTTATGCAGGATCCTGTAATGGAGGGTCTGGAATCAGAAGAATCGATTTCTTTGTTAGAGCTACTCACCAATGGTGGATATATGATGATCCCCATTTTATTGCTATGGATGGTAGCCATCTACATTTTTGTGGAGCGTACACGTACTTTAAGTGCGGCAGCTAAAACTCCTGAATCGTTTAAAGATCAAATCAGGTCGATGGTGATAGCTGGGGATATTAATGGTGCTTTGATGCTCTGTGGTAAAACCGATACACCAGTGGCGCGCATGATTGAAAAGGGTATCACGCGAATTGGCAACCCATTGAAGAATATTGAGGTCAGTATCGAGAACGTGGGTAAACTGGAGATTTACCGGCTCGAGAAAAACCTAAATCTACTTGCAACCATATCAGGAGCTGCCCCAATGATAGGCTTTCTGGGTACGGTTACCGGGATGATTCAGGCATTCATTGCAATTGCTCAGGAAGAAGGGGCCGTAAGCCCCAAGCTGCTTTCATCTGGAATTTACGAAGCAATGATTACTACCGCTGCTGGTTTGTTTGTGGGTATTTTAGCTTACCTGGGATATAATTACCTGGTCTCTAAGGTTGGTAAAGTGATTCACACAATGGAGTCTAACGTGATAGACTTTATAGATCTGCTTCAGGAACCTAAAAAGCAGTAATATGGACTTGAAATCAAAACATAGGGTGAATGCCAGTTTTAGCATGTCATCAATGACAGATATCATCTTCTTGTTGTTGATCTTTTTCATGCTCACAGCTTCATTCATTACACCCTCCGGACTCCCGGTCAATTTACCGTCTTCCAGGTCGTCGGAAATCGTAATGCAAAAGGTGAGTGTGACGATTACAAAGAACCTTAGCTACTTTGTAAATAACAAGCGAGTGAATCGTTCTTCATTAGAATCCGTTTTAAGGTCAAGCCTGAATGGGAAAGAGGGAATAGTTGTTCTTCATTGTGACGCATCAGTTCCTGTAGAACGACTTGTAGAGGTTGCCGGAATTGCAACATCTTTGAAAGCAAAAGTTTCGATAGCAACGAAACCAGAGTGATGGAAGAAAGAGAAAAACAAGAGGAAAAGAATAGGCGAATCGGATGGTTGACATCCGTGGGTGTTCAGTTGGTCCTTCTCGTTTTATTCTATTTCATTGTGGCATGGAAAGAGCCATTTCCACCTATTCCTGAGTATGGTATTGAGTTGGGCTTTACTACTTCAGCTGGTGCCCCCAGCACATCATCACCTGCTCAAACGGCTCCACCTACAGAAGAACCTTCCGAAAACATTGAAGATGAAGCTCAGGAATCAATAGAGGAATCAAGTGAAGCCGAGGTAGTGGACGAACAGCCAATCTCACCTTCAGAGGTTGAGTCCCCTGTGAAAGTTGAAGAAACTAATACCGAAAGTACTGAGCAAGTCATAAAAGATGAAAAACAGGTTGATTCCCGAGCGGTGATGAACCCATCCGAGACAGATGCTGACAAAACATCCGAAAATCCATCAGAAGGAGAAGAGGAGAAGGAGATTGACCAACGCGCCATTTATGGCAGCCAGGGTACAAACACCGGTGACTCTGAAGGTGCCAATTTAGCCTTATCGGGATGGATTTGGGACTTCAAACCTAAGCCAGATGATCAATCAGATGAGTCTGGTAAGATTGTTTACAAAATCGTCGTGGATCAGGATGGTTATCTGGTCAAAATTGAAACAGTAACATCTACCGTTTCACCTTCCGTAGAAAGAAAATACAGATCGGCGGTCGAAAAACTTACGTTCAGTAAAACAGCTGATTATAAAACCGCACCTGTTTCTACGGGAACCATCACCTTTATCATCAAATCCAAATGACCTACGAGCAAACGCTCGACTTTCTTTATTCTAAACTTCCCATGTATCAGCGCGTAGGAAAGCAGGCCTATAAAAAGGACCTGACCAACACACTGAAGCTGATGGAACTTCTCGATAATCCACATCAGAAATTCAAAAGTGTTCATATCGCAGGAACCAATGGTAAGGGCACTAGCGCACATGGCATTGCAGCTATTTTGCAAACAGCTGGTTATAATGTCGGCCTATATACATCCCCTCATCTTAAAAGCTTTACAGAAAGAATCAGAATCAATGGAAATGAAGTTTCTAAGGAGTTTGTAGTTGATTTTGTTGCACGGATCAAACCAGCAGTCGAAAAAATCCAACCATCCTTTTTTGAGATTACAGTAGCGATGGCCTTTGACTATTTTGCCAGGGAGGAAGTAGATATAGCGGTGATAGAAACAGGGTTAGGAGGTAGGTTAGACAGCACCAATGTAATCGTGCCTGAAGTGAGCCTGATAACCAATATTGGATACGATCACATGGACATGTTAGGAGACACCCTCGATAAAATTGCAGCTGAAAAAGCAGGGATTATTAAGAAGCATGTGCCGGTGGTGATCGGGGAGACACTACCCGAAACAGCACCGGTGTTTGAGCAAATAGCAGAAAATAATGAGGCTGTATTGATAAAGGCAGGATTGCCTTCATATAAAACCAAAGGACTGGTCCCCAGCTATCTGATAAAAAATTTAGGAGGGATTGAATCGGTAATCAATGAATTGGTAAGACAAGGATGGGAGGTATCCTCTGATGATGTTTCAGAAGGTTTATCTGGTATTAATGAGCTTACTGGACTTAAAGGGAGGTTCCAGATTCTAACCGATAGTCCATTGACCATCGCGGATGTAAGTCACAATGTCGATGGATTAAAAATATTGTTTAATCAGGTGGTGGCGCTATGTTCAGGTCAATTACACCTTGTTTTTGGTACAGTAAAAGACAAAGAGTTGACACCAATATTTAACATCTTTCCAAAAGATGCATCGATTTACTGGACACAATCAAGCGTCCCCCGCGCACTGGAAGTAGAAGAACTAGCCATTCAGGGACTCATGCATCAGATGGAAGGCGAATGCTTTAAGGATGTAAACGAGGCGATCAAAAACGCGACAGCAAAAGCACAATCAAATGATTTGATCCTCGTCACTGGCAGCACCTTTGTGGTAGCAGAGGTTAGTAGCTTATAGCGGATGTCGTTTCAGACATTTATTTCTTGGTAAATTACTTGTACATCATTGCGTGCAGATATGAACAAAAAATTGATTCTTTCAATTTTAGTCATAAGTGCAGCTCTTGAAGCTGAATACTTTGTAGAGCTATGGATTTACGACGAATTATCTCACATCTCAGTGCCTGTAGTAATTTCGGCGTATTTAGCCTTTCTGCTTCAAACCTTTATCCAACTACTTCTTATCTGCTTCATCAATGTATGGATCATAACCATCCTTGAAAAGAAATATCCATGGGGTCAACATTTCATCTTAAGATCGATTATTGAATTTTTTACAACAACACTGGTAGCATGGATAATAACTATCCCGGTAGTCATCTATATAGATTACGGTTATCTTATCCCATTATTTCGATTTGAAAGCGATAGTGCTGCGATTACTTTATACTATAATTTACTTTATATAACGGTAATAAATGCTTTATTCATTGTCACGTATGAGGTTGTGTTTCTGTATGGTGAGAGAAATCGAATAAAACTTGATTATGAGCAGTCCAGAAGTAAAGCTATTCTAGCGCAATTTGAAGCACTAAAGAATCAGGTTAATCCACATTTTTTGCTTAACAGTATGCATACCATGGTTGAGCTAATAAATCATGACCAGATAAAAGCACGAAAATTCTGTGAAGAATTTATCAATATTTATCGGACAGTGCTAACCTTAGAAGGTGAGCTACTCATTCCCATAAATGAAGAAATCAGCTTTGTTAAGAGCTACATAGAATTATATCAAATTCAATTTGAAGGTCAGTTGAAAGTAGACTTTGATATTGGTAGTAATATAGAGGGTTCCATACCACCTTTTTCCCTGCAGTTACTGATCGAAAATGCATTCAAACACAATTCAATGTCAAAGGATCGTCCGTTACTAATTAGTGTAAAAAAAGCAAATGGCTACATTGAGGTGGTGAATGAAACAATTCCAAAATCATCAGGCAGCACCTCTACTAAAGTAGGATTGACTAATTTAAAAGAACGTTATAGTTTGCTGGGTGATTACGAGGTGGTGATTGATTCAAATGATACCCACTTTAAGGTGTTCTTACCTATTCTATAACGCTCAATTTTTACGTGTTATGGATGTTCTGATAATCGAAGATGAGCCTGCTGCATCTGAGCAACTGTCACAGTTATTAAATGAGGTTGATTCATCAATCAATGTGATAGGGGTCATACGTTCACTAAATGAAGCCCGACAAACGCTACCGTCCACTTCTGCTGATTTGATCTTCATGGATATTCATTTAAATGACGGAATAAGTTTTTCCATTTTTGATTCCGTTAGAGTTGAAACACCCATCATATTTACCACCTCACGCGACGAATATGCAATAGATGCATTTAGTGTAAATAGTATCGATTACTTATTGAAGCCGGTATCAAAGTCAGATTTGACAAGAGCAATAGAGAAGTTTAGGCATCTTAAAATCAATCAGATAGACTTTGATCAACTAAATCGTTCGCTTCAAAAATCAAGCTATCAGAAAAGATTCATGGTCACCGCGGGGGAACGAATTGTATCGGTTAAAGTTGAGGAGATAGCCTATTTCTATGCAAAGGGAAAGTTAGTATACCTGTGTAGACATGATGGAATGAAGCATTTGATTGATCATACGCTTCAAGAGCTTGAGAATTTACTTGATCCCGATGATTTTTTTCGAATAAATCGTCAATTCATCATCCACCTGGAAGCCATCAAAGAAATGTTTTCTTTTTCTCGAAGCAGAATAAAAGTTGTTCTGGAACCGATTTTTTTAGAATCTGCAATTGTAAGCTCGGAGCGTGTCTCAGCATTTAAAAAATGGCTTAACAGATAGTTTAACGTATTCACTCCCATATTTTACGCGTTCATTCACATTTCCTGTGTATTAGGCTGCCGGGTAGAGATATTCACTTCTCATCACTAAATAATACACTTATGAAACGATTACTCACTTTCTGCATCTTATGGATGCCACTACTGATTTTTGCTCAAGGTTTATCCATTAAATCTTCAGTATCGCTTTCCAAATGGAAAGGAGACGGACTCGATATTGCTCATGAAAACCTTACTGGATTCTCTGTTGGAATGCTATATGGGATTCCGATCTCAGACAATTTAATAATGAATTTAGGGAGTCGATATACCTCTAATGGAACAGTACAAAGGTTCAGCGAATCTTCGAACATCATGGGTATAAGCTATCATGATCAATTGATCGTAAAGACGAAGAATCTCGATTTTCCAATACTAGCAGAATATTGGTTGAATGACAGGATTTATCTCATGGCAGGCCCATATGTATCATTTCTACTTTCCAATGAGGCCACTTTTACCTATACACAATGTATTGGTGAAGCGTGTATTGGAGAAAAAGAAAAATATGATTTAGATGATGCATTGGAATCAAATTCATTCGGAATGGAAATTGGAATTGGAACTTTGATCTTCAATGGATTACTAGTTGAAGTAAACTACTTAACAGGTTTATCATCATTAGTTGATCAGGAAGACCCTGTGAAAAACCAATCGTTTATGTTCACCCTTGGCTACAAATTCTAATGCTATGAAAAAGTTATATAAACTATTTACTGTTATTTGCCTGATCGCTCTGTCAAGCTGCACAGAGGAACTGGAATATGATACTGAAGGGATTTTGGTATTGAGCATCTATGATACATTTTCTGGCGAACCTGTTGTAAATGCAACTGTCATGGCGTATCGAACCATTGATGATTGGGCTTTTGATCAGCGAAGGGTTGATGTATTTGTATCGGATGAAAATGGTCAAATAATCATGTCAAAAGCCAAATCAGGCGAGTATTATTTTGACATTGTTTCAGATGCTAGAAACAACTGGGAGTATCCAATGGCTCACCATGTTGAAGACCTTTCAATCCACTTAAGTGAAGAACGAATTCACCGTAACATAAACGGTATTGTTTCGACCACCGAAGGAAGACAATGGCGAATTACAAGAGTTTTTGATCAAGACGGAAACGATCTGCCTGAATACGAATGCCTGACTGATAATATTGTCAACTTCACTAAAGCGGGTGCCTATGAGATGCATGAACAGCTTAATGATTGTGATTCTATAGCTGACTTCTTTGAAGCGAGTTGGTGGGGAGTGGGGGAACACTATTTAGGATTAGTCTATGACGATGGTGCGTCGGTTAAAGACTTACATATCAATGATTTATCAGAACAGAGCTTTATAGCAACAGAATATAGAGAAGATGTAACGATCAATTATCGCTATGAAAGAGTAGACTAAAATGAATAGGATGCTATCATGAGATATGGTAGCATCCTTATTTTTGATCTCACTTTAATCTTCTCCTAAATGCAAGTGATGCACATGCTCGTCGATTAGGTCAATTTGTTTGGTAACTTCCTTAACATACTTTTTCAGTTCATTCTCAAGGGCTTTCACTTCTTTCTTGTACTCAGCCCCTTTTTCCCTGCCCAGGTTATTCTCTATTTCATTATAGGTATTGCATTCCTTATGAATAAACCGGCGAAAGGCCTTAGTGGTGTAGTCAGACTCTAGTGTTTGGATATCATCTAGTGTTGCTTTTGCCTCCGCATCTTTATTAGTTTCAAATTTTCTTGTGACAATTCCATACAAAAGCGTATCATAGTGATGGATCTCATCAAGCATTTCAATAATTTTTTTTCTGTATACAGAATTTCCGCAAAAACTGCCCAGGCCTTCATAAGTTTGCAGCTTTTCAGCTTCATTATCCCAATTGATGGTTAAGTCATCAACGGCTTTTACCACTTCAGCCTCAGTTTGTTGTGCATAGGAAGGAACGGTCAAAAGCAGGGTAATGGTTAGGAGAATACTGGTTTTCATGGTTAGATAGTTTGATAGATTTGATAATAGCTTGAGTAAGATAAATAAGTTAGAAAAGTTTGCCCAAAATAAAGCAAGTAGAAATGTCATTGAACCTGGAAAAGAATTATACAGTGAGGTTAAAGGTCACTGGGGACAGTTTTTTAAGAATGATAATGACATTGTAATAGAACTTGCCTGTGGTTGGGGAGAATATACGCTCTCACTAGCAGAAAAATACCCTGAAAGAAATTTCATTGGAATAGACATTAAGGGAGATCGTATCTGGAAGGGGAGCCAGTATGCCCAAAAGAATGAATTGGTTAATGTTGCTTTTCTGCGAACTCATATCATAGAAATTCTTGGTTTATTTGATGAATCTGAAGTAGATGAGATTTGGTTGACATTTCCAGACCCTCGCCCCAAAGATCGGGATGAGAAGCATCGCCTATCTAACAAATCATTTCTGGAAAAGTATCAATCCATTCTGAAGCCGGATGGCTGGTTTAAATTTAAGACTGACAATACCGACCTTTTTGAATACACCCTTCAGGTACTGACCGATTTCAAGGTTAAAGATCATGAATTCACGTTTGACCTGTACAATTCTCCAATGCTAGAAGAGCATCATGGCATTAAAACAAAATACGAGCGTATCTGGACAGAGAAAGGGGAGAAGATCAAGTATATGAAGTTTCGGTTTGACAATTAACGATACTCCGGATTCTCAAAATTCCATCTTGTACCGTCATCCCAGTCTTTTCGAGAGTTACCATAGGTAGGATACCCATCATTTTCTTTTAGCATCTTGGCTAAATGCATGAGGTTGTAGGTCATGAATGTTGTATTTCTATTTGTGAAAGTATTTTCGTAAGCATTGGCTTCCTTGTCCATGTAGCTAGGGCCTGGACCTGCTTCACCAATCCACCCGCAATCGGCCTGAGGTGGAATGGAATACCCCAGGTGCTGCAGCGCATATAGCATTCCCATCGCACAGTGTTTGATACCATCTTCATTTCCAGTAATGACACATCCACCTACTTTTCCATAATAGATATATTGGCCTTTATCATTTTGCTTGCCACTCATACCATAAAGCCGCTCGATTAATTTCGTTGCTACAGATGATTTCTCTCCCAACCAGATCGGTGTTCCGATAACCAGAATATCTGCCTTCATTACTTTCTTAAAAACTTCTGGAAATTCATCTGCATCATATCCATGCTCGGTCATATCCGGATATACTCCGTAGGGTACATCATGATCAACCAATCGCACATATTCCACGGAAACACATTCTTTTTCCATGATGTCCATGGATACCTGCATCAGCCCCTGAGTATGGCTTTGACGTGGGGATTTCTTAAGGGTACAGTTGATGAAAATTGCCGAAAGTGAAGAGAAGTCAGGTTTGGTCATGAGATTGAATTTATTTAAAGCGATCTTTGCATTCCCATTATTGAACACATCTATCAATAGCATGTTATAAGTCAGAATGTCCTTTCTAAAATTACAAAATATCCGGAAGAGCTATTCTGAAGAGCGCAAGGCATTCTCCTGCTCATCGTTGGAGATTGAAAAAGGAAAGAGAATAGGTATTGCAGGTGAGACAGGCTCAGGTAAATCTACATTGCTGAAAGTAATCGCTGGACTGGAGAAGCCGGAAGAGGGATCTGTTTACCTGGAGGGAGAACCTGTATATCCCAAATTAGATCGTTTGATTCCCGGACATCCAAAGATGGCGTATTTGTCTCAATCATTCGAACTGCCCAAGTTTATTAAGGTCAGTGAGTTCCTCGACTCAGCAGAGGTAGATCAGGAACAGATAGACAAAATGGCCGCCATTTGTCGAATTGAAACGCTTCTTGAAAAGAATACCCGTGAATTATCAGGAGGCGAGCGACAAAGAGTGGCATTGTCCAAGACAATCTTAAAGGAACCAGAGGTGCTTTTGCTGGATGAGCCGTTTTCCAATTTAGACCCTCACCATGAACGGATCATAAAAGAAGTGATCAATGATATCAGTAGTGAGACAGGTGCGACTATTTTGATGGTTTCTCACGACCCCACGGATCTCTTACCCTGGGCGGACGAAATACTGGTGCTCAAAGATGGTATAATCATGCAGAAAGACCTTCCAAGATTGATTTATCATGATCCCGCTAATGACTATGTAGCTGGTTTGTTTGGATCTTATCAAGTCATTGATGGAACCAAATGGTCTTTATCGTCAAAGCATGTGATTGTCAGACCGGAACAGTTTACACTCAACAATCATGGAGTAGCGGGAGAGGTGAAGAACGTTCATTTCCATGGTAATTATGAGTTAATTGAGATAAGAGCGGATGGTCAAACCATTCAGGCACTGTCTTTTCCTGGTGAATATCAGAAAGGAGATAAAGTAGGTGTTGGCTTAAAATCTCAGGTAAGAAAAAAGGACCAATCAGTTGATTGATCCCATCACGCGCTCCATAAACTCGTTCATGGCTTCCTTCTTAGGTTTTCCCTCTTTGATTGCTTTTGCTACTTCAAGTGAGCCGTAGAAATTGGACAGCAATTCACCAATGACATCCAATTCCTCGTCCTTGATTCCTTTCGCTTCTGCCATGTGCTCGAGTAGTTCTACAGCCTCTATCACATAGTCCTCATCATTTTGCTCAATGAAGTCCAGGGTATGCTTAATTATTGGTAATCGCATGTATTATTTCTTTGATGTTTTCTTCCTTATTGCCAGCATTACTTGCTACTAGTTGTCCTCCTTTAAAACCAGCGAAAGTTGGTAGATTCTTTACCTCTGCCAATGCGCGTGATTTTGGTAGCTTCTCGGCATCCACATAAATAAATTTTACTCCTCCGTTTTCACCAGCCAATCGTTTGAATTTTGGTTTTACCAACCGACAATTTCCACACCAGGCTGCTCCATACTGTACAATTACCTGATCGTTTTCTTCAATCTCTCTTGCTAAATTATCTTCTGTTAAATCTATCATCATTTTATTCGTTTTGAATTTGACGCGAAGTTGCGATAGGATATATTTATGACTTAAATAAGGTCATTAAATTTTCTTATGAATCTACAGCAATTGGAATATGCACTCACGCTGGAACGTCTGGGATCATTTACCCATGCCGCAAAATCATTAGGCATGACCCAGCCGGCACTTAGTCTGCAAATCAAAAACCTGGAGAATGAGATTGGAATTTCCCTTTTCGATCGTTCCAAATCGAAGATTGAGCCGACGGAACAAGGTCTTAAATTTCTATTGCAAGCCGGTGAAATTGTTTCAGCTAGCAAGCAATTAAAAGCCTATGCCATCAGTCTGGGCAATGAATTTGAGGGTGTGCTCAAATTAGGTGTGATCCCAACGCTTTCTCCTTTTCTGATTCCCTTGTTTATAGATGAGTTCACCAATAAGTATCCTTCCATTACCATAGAAATCCATGAACAGCTAACGGAGCAAATTCTACAGCAAATCAGACTAGGGGAACTTGATGGGGGTATTATTTCTACGCCAATTGAACGACAAGGGATAGCTGTCAATCCGCTGTTTTATGAATCTTTCTTTTTGTATAAGAATGATGAGCAGTTTGATACCTCTAAAAGTTACAATATTTCGAATATTGAAATAGAGAATTTATGGTTACTTGAAGAAGGTAATTGTTTCAGAGATCAGGTGAATGACATTTGTTCCTATAAAAATATCAAATCTGCTACCAGACTAAAGTATCTGTGTAGCAGCATAGACTCGCTGATCCGCATGGTGGATCATTATGGAGGAGCGACTATACTTCCTGAGCTTACAACTTTAAGTTTAGGTTCTGATCAGGAAAGGCACCTGGCTTTGTTGGATGACAAAATAAGAGAAATAGGATTTGTGAGTCGAAAATTAAGCGGCAAGGAGCACCTGTTTGATGCTTTGATCACAACAATTAAAGAAAGTATTCCTGCCCGTATGAAAGAAAGAAGTGGGAGAGAAGTCGTAGATCCGGGGATTACAGTTGATTGGTGATCAAAAAAGCGACCCGGTCTTTGGTAAGGCCTGACGTCTCAAATGCATCAAATAAAGCTGTGCACATGCATGCGCATCGCTAAAGGCATCATGATGATTTAACGGGATTTTGTATTTCTTGCTTAAATAAGCCAACCCTCTGCGGTAAATTACTCTTGTGCATCGAACCTCGAAATCAGGCTGAACAATATCATAATATGCCAGGCTGCTTCTCAGGCAGTTGACATCAAAATTGGCATTGTGAGCCACCACTATCTGATCCTCGATTAAATGCCTGAAATCGAACCAAACCTCTTCAAAGAGGGGTGCATCCTTGGTATCGTCAGGCTGAATGCCATGCACTTCAATATTCTTATAGAAGTATTCATTTTTAGGAGGCTGAATCAACCGATTGATCTTCTCCACAATTTCACCATTTTCCATTCTTACAATTCCTACCTGACAAACGCTAGCGGGACTCCACGTAGCAGTTTCAAAATCAAGAGCTGAGAATGATTCGAGAGGCATGAGTTAAAGCTAAACAATCACACTCATGCAAAGGCTAACTAATTTTCAAATAATTGAATGAAGTTACCATCAGGATCCTTTATAATCACCATACGCTTGTTCAGCTTTTGATCCCGAACAATATCCCCATGAAATTCTACATCTGCAACCCGAAGATCATTGACCTTTTGATCAAAATCCTTTACTAAAAAACCAATTTTAAAGAGTCCGGGAGAAAACCTGGGAAGCTCTTTAAGTTCACCCTCAGCATTTTTGTTAGAAACTCCTTTGATTTCCAACAATTCCAGAAGAATACCATCACCTAATTGAAGGTTGGCCTGCTTAAAACCATTTTCTTCATTAGCCATTTCATTCAGGACTGAAAACCCAAAGTTTTCGGCATACCAGGTTTTAGAAAGTTCAATGTCTTCAACGATGATTGCTGTAAAATATGGTTTTACATTTTGGCAATAACCTAAAATCGTTAGGCATACGAATGTGAGAGTAATGAGGGGTCGCATTTTTTTTAAGGAATTAATACGCGAACAAGAGCGAAAAGATTAACGATTAAATCGGGTATGATTT
Source organism: Ekhidna sp. (assembly GCF_965247405.1). Classification (GTDB taxonomy): domain Bacteria; phylum Bacteroidota; class Bacteroidia; order Cytophagales; family Cyclobacteriaceae; genus Ekhidna. The sequence continues at coordinate 31,050 of NZ_OZ252014.1, read as the reverse complement.
TAACCCGTTCAATGATACATTCATCTAAAAGCGTGGATTATTCGTAGTTTATTTGAATCTTCCGTCCCTAAAAGGCTGGTTCAGGTCTAATTTTGGGTCTAAATCATCTTTCTTTTAATGCGATTCAGGCGCTTATTATATGTCTTGTTATTCTTCATCTCATTCGGAGAAGTAACAGCCAATGGGGATAATTGGTCAGATATATTAAAGCAAAAGAAAGGGACAGTTGAGTTTTATTGGTATCCAAATAACGTGATCATTGAAAATTCACTGGATATAATCGACGGTATAGAGCATGACCTTGCGGTATCCTTCATTGACTATTTAAATGAAAAATATGACCTCTCCATTGAATTAAAATGGATTGAAACAGATGGCTTTGAGGAAGTGATTCAAATTGTGCGTGAGGGTACGGGAGGAACTTTCGGCGCATCATCAATATCTATTACCAAGAAAAGAAGCGAGTATTTAAACTTTACCTCCCCGTATATGGCGGATGTGGCTGTTTTGATATCTAACGCCAACATGCCAATCGCCTTGAGCATTGATGAGCTTAGAAGCATCTTGCAAAACAACACTGCTATTTCAATTACAAATACCACTTTAGTTGAAGCTTTGAATGAGCTAAAGAGGAAGTTAAATATTGATTTTACCATTGATTATGTTAAAAATAGCGGGAATATCATTGATAAGATAAGTCAGGTGCCCAATAGTTTCGGATACGTGGATATTGCGAATTTCCTGGTAGCTGTGGACAACAATACGAATGTTAAAAGGCAGTTCTTTATGCCGATTAAGCTGGAAGGACTGGCATTAGTTTTCTCGAAGGGTAGCGACTGGAAAGTACCTGTTGATGATTACTTCAATAGTGATCAATTCCAGAAGGATAAACAGGTCATTATTACCAGGTATCTCGGAAGCAATGCTTCGCAAATAATTGACCGAATATCAAAATCTGCAGAAATAGGACCTCTGGAGGAAATTGTGCTTTCGAACAGAGAAAAAGAGGCTCAATATGAGAGACTTTTGGAAGCTTCCCGTCGTGATCAAAATTCTGAAATACTAACACTTGTATTGGCTAGTATCATTATTGTTGTTCTGATCGTGTTAGGATTGCTGTTTGCATTGTATCGGGTCAAATCTAAGAACAACGCCAGATTGCGCGCACAACGAAAACTGGCTGAAGATGCTAATGAGCAATTAAGGATGCTTAACGAGGAGAAAAACAGCCTTATTCAAATACTGGCCCATGATCTGCGTTCTCCGCTTTCAAATATTCTTAATGGCTCACAGATCATTGAATCAAGTGAAAAATTAAGTGATCAAGGCAACAGATTGCTTGGCTTCATTCTGGAATCATCCGAGAGAATGAGATCAATGATTGATAAGGTTTTAGATGTTGACGCAATTGAAACGGGAAAACTCAACATAAAGAATGAGGTATTCGACATGAATGAAATCATTGATCAGATAGTGAAGCAAAATGCCACTAAGGCATCTGACAAATTCATTAACATTCGAACAGATCTTGCAGATGATTTGAAGGTTCGAGCCGATAAAGTCTATTCTCAACAGGTTATTGAAAATCTGGTTTCTAATGCCATCAAATACAGCCCCATCAATTCTGAGGTTGAAATTTTAGCAAGACCAGAGAATAATATGGTAAGAATTTCAGTTGCTGATCAGGGCCCTGGTCTTACACCTGACGATCAAAAAAAGCTGTTCCGCAAATACCAGCAATTGAGCGCTAAACCAACGAAAGGAGAAATGTCCATAGGTCTTGGTCTTTCAATCGTTAAACTATTTACCGAAAGGATGGGAGGAAAAGTGGCTTACGAAACGGAAGTAAACAAGGGCACCACTTTTCATGTGTATTTGAGGCAACCTGCTGATTAGAGGTTTAAATACTTACGCTTTCATCTGCTCTTCAAACTTAATCAGGAAATCTACCAGGTTATCTTCTGTTTTCAGTCCCAACTTCTTTCTTAATCGATAGCGTGATGTTTTAACGCTATCTGGTTCAATACCCAGAACCTTAGCTGACTCTTTCAAATTCATATTCATCCTTAGTAGCGCACAAAGCTTGAGTTCAGCATTGCTAATATCTGGATACCTGTTTTTCAGTTCTCTAAAGAAACCATCATGCATCTGATCAAAAGTGAGCTGAAAGATCTTCCATTCATCATCTGATCGAAAGGTGTTATCAACAATACGATTGATTCTGGTAAGCTCCTTATTGGTATCAGGAGTTGAGCTTTTTCTCAATTCCTGTATCTTTTCTTTCAACTCCTCCATGAGTTGATTCTTTTGAAGAAAACTCATCGTGTAGGAAGTGATTTCTTTATTCTTCGCTCCAATTTCCTCTTTAAGCATCTGCAATTTCAACTGACTCGCTAGTTTCCCTCTTTTGTTCTTCTGATAAAATGAATAAAAGAGGAGGGAAGCGATTAAAATAATAGAGACAGAAGCAGTAATCAGGTTATTTCTGATCCCACGATCTATAGCCTTTTGCTTCTCTAGTTCTGCCAGTTGGCGATCTCGTCTTTCTGTTTCATATTGAATATTGAGCAAATCAATTTTTTCGGTGATATCGGAACTTCGTTGCTCATTATCCAGCTCTACCTCTTTTTTAAAGTGGTGAAACGCATTTTCAAAATCTCCCTTCTTCTCGGATAATTGTCTCATGTATCCGTAGATCAATTGCTGACTAAGGCGAGAATCAATTTCCTGAGCCAAAGCCAACCCATTTTGAAGATACGCTTCCGCCTCGTCAAAGCGGTTCATCTCAAACAAGGTTTTCCCCAGATTCGCATAAATGGTTGTAAGCAAGTTATTATCGTCACCTTCTTGGATGAATTTCATTGCTTCCACCAGATGACTGTATGCCTCCAGATTGTCAGAGTAGCCAATATCCGGATTGCCATCCAGATAAACATCAGCGATATTGTTATGCGCTCTGGCAACTCCAATCGAGTCGTTAATCTTTTTTCTGATTTGCATGGTTTCTCTGAAAAAGTGGATTGCTGAATCCTGATCGCCAATGTTACTGTAGATCACAGCCAGATTATTCAAGCCTCTACCCAGGTTGATGGAATCGCCTAAAGTCCGTATAATATCTAAACTTTCAAGAACGTAGGGTTTTCCACGCTCTGATTGTCCCAGGTCATCATAAATGGTACCAATATTAAGATTTATGAGTGCTATGCCACGCTGAAGGTCCAGCTCTTCGTAATATTCAAGAGCATCCAGGTAATAGGAAATGGCACTATCATAAACATCCCGTGCCCAATATGATATGCCAATGACGTGATTGGCACGTGCTTTGGCTAAATCGAAGTTCCATTCAGTTGCTTTGTCCAAAGCTAGTTCAGCAATTTGTTGCGTCAGCAGTGGATTATTACCATAAAAAGTAAATGCTGTATCACAAAGCCATATAGCCGTTTCTTCACTTTCGGGTTTAGTCTCAAGTACCTCTTTTATTTCATCGATTTGAGCGTGGACACGTAATGAGATGCCAAGGGCCCAAATGATAATGAAGCATTTCATGAAGGTAGCGCAGTTTCTTCCTACCAGAAAGTTAAATAATAGCAGGTTAATCCTCTTCGATCAGCTCTAATACATCCATGATCTGACCGTAATCCTTAAATCCAGGGCGATCTTCTTCCGTAGCTTCCAGTGCCAATCCGGGGAAATTACCGAGACTAACATCTGCTGTGATACCATAACCCTTCATTAACTTCAGATTTCCATTATAAAAACCAATCTGAGCGTCTATCTGATCAAATAGATTTTCATTGTCACAGTGAAACAGAACAAGTTTAGTGAGTTCATCCAGATAGCTAAGGGTTGACTTTATTTTAGACAGGTCTTCTTCATTCGTTATGGACAAACGAAAAATGAGGGGTTTTCCAAGAAGCCCAACCTTTTCTACCAGATCCAGATCAGCAATCTCGATGTAGTCTACTGGGTATTTTTTTATGGCTTCTTTTATCTGTTCGATAGAGGAGTCATGAAATTCACCAGCAAATTTCACTCCTGCCACCCATTCAGTGATTTCTTTGAAATCATCTTCAGCCACATGCGTCGATGAGTTTGGATCAATATTAAAACCTAAAACATCAACCATCATTCCTGCACAATATCGTGCGTCAGAGAGGTTGCTTATATTACTGATTTTGACAAAAGTCTTGAGTGCCATGAGATGAAATATTTTCTCGCGCAAAGAAAATCAACCATTCGAAACATTTTGAATTAATTTGCTGTTTTGACACGAAAAACATAAAAATGGCCGTAGAATTAAAAACTGACGAAGACTTCAAAAGCACAATAGACAACCATGAGAAAGTGGTGGTAAAATATTTCGCCGACTGGTGTGGGAGCTGTCGCTTGTTTGCTCCAAAATTCAGAAGACTGTCTGAAGATGATCGCTTTAAGGATGTCTCTTTCCTTGATGTAAATGCCGAGAAAAGCCCGGGAGCTCGTAAACTGGCAGGGGTGACAAATCTTCCATTTTTTGCTACCTTCAAAAATGGTGAATTAGTAGCGGGCCAGGCCACCAGTAAAGAAGATACAGTGGTTGAACTAATAAACGAACTCTAATGAAGATACCTGTTATTAAGCAACTTGTTGAGAAGTATTCAAAAGAGGAACTGGAGAAAGCAGAAGCAGCCATTGCAGAAGAACAGACTCCCCAAATTGAGATCCCAGGAGAAGATGAAGGTGAGCAGCTTACACATGCTTACGCTGCAATAGAGATCATCCAAAGTATGGAAGAAAACAACGTGGATTTCAAGACGGCTCTTAGAGAATACACCGGTAGGGTTCGTAATTCCATCTCATAGGAAATCTGGCTGACATTGCATACTTAAAATCCGTCCAATCTATTTACCACGTATGTGACTCAGCTATCTTAGCCAAGCAACATTTGATTTTATGGAAACAGCATATTTAGATACCACCAAAGACATATATAAACGTGCAGCAGAAACACCGGATATAGGTCTCTGTTGCACCACGACTCCCATTTGGGCATTTCCGGGCTTGGATATCCCCCGCATCATGCAGGAGATGAACTATGGATGTGGCAGCACCGTGCACCCTCGTGATCTCATCAACAACCCAAAAATCTTGTACGTGGGCGTTGGTGGTGGGATGGAGCTGTTACAATTCTCATATTTCAGCAGACAAACAGAAGGGGTCGTTGGTGTGGATGTCGTTGATGAAATGCTGGAGGCTTGTAAACGTAATTTCAAAGAAGCTGAGGCCTCAAACGAATGGTTTCAATCTGATTTTGTCAGCTTGCGAAAAGGAGATGCATTGAATCTACCAGTAGAAGATAATTCTATTGACGTGGCGGCTCAAAACTGTCTATTCAATATTTTCAAGGAAGAAGATTTGAAAAAGGCTTTACAAGAAATGTACCGTGTCCTCAAACCACATGGCCGATTGGTATTGTCTGACCCAGTTTCAGAGGATGAGATGCCAGAAAAGCTTAAGAATGATCCGGAATTAAGGGGGTTATGTTTAAGTGGGGCATTGCCATTAAAACAGTATATCGACATGATCACGGAAGTGGGTTTCGGCACTGTAGAAATAAGAGCCAAACGACCATATAGAATCCTGGATACCAAGCATTATGATACAGAAAAGCCGATTCATATAGAGAGTGTGGAAGTATGTGCAATTAAAGATCCTATGCCAGCTGATGGTCCCTGTGTTTTTACTGGGAAGACGGCCATATACACCGGACAGCAGGAATATTTTGATGATCATGCAGGGCATGTATTAATGTATAATCAACCATTGTCTGTTTGCGATAAAACTGCTGGCAATTTGGGGGCGCTAAAAAACCAAGATATTTATGTCAGCGAGAGTACTTATTTCTATGATGGTGGTGGGTGTTGCTGATTAGCACTACCTTTGCATAAATATTTGTATAAACCGTGGCTGTGAACCCGGCAGAAGTACGAAACAATGAGTAAAAAAGGACGAATTTTAGTCGCCATGAGTGGCGGCATAGATAGCTCACTCGCCGCAGTGATGCTCCACGAAGAAGGATACGAGGTGATAGGGATGACCATGAAAACATGGGATTATCAGACCTCAGGAGGAAGTAGCAAAGAAACAGGCTGTTGTAGTCTGGATTCCATTAACGACGCACGAAACATTGCCGTAAACCTTGGATTTCCACATTTTATCGTAGACATCAGAGAAGAGTTTGGTGATGCTGTCATCGACTATTTCACTGACGAATACATGGCTGGCAGAACGCCCAACCCATGTGTGATGTGCAATACCCATATTAAATGGGACGCTTTGCTTAGAAGAGCCGATAAGCTGGATTGTGAATACATAGCCACAGGCCATTACGCAAATATTCGTGAAGAGAACGATCGATTTGTCGTTTCTCGTGGTGTTGATGGATACAAAGATCAATCCTATGCTTTGTGGGGAATTTCACAGGAAAGCCTGAGTCGAACCAAGTATCCTCTTGGACATCTCAAGAAATCGGAAATCTATGATATGGCCAGGGAACGAGAGTTCTATGAGCTGGTATCTAAATCTGAATCGTACGAAATATGCTTTGTTCCTGATAATGATTACCGTGGATTCCTCAAGAGAAGAGTACCTGAGATGGAAAAAGAGGTAGCTGGAGGAGAGTTTGTACTGGAAGGAACAGGTGAAATAGTTGGTAAGCATGAAGGTTATCCATTCTACACGGTCGGCCAGCGAAAAGGCTTAGGTATCGCTTTAGGATATCCGGTATATGTGACTGAAATACAGAAAGATACAAATCGTGTGGTTTTAGGAACATTTGATGAATTAAGTCGCGATGGTATGTATGTAAAGCAGCTTAACATGCAGAAATATGCTAGCATTGAAGGGGAACGAAAAGACACCATCACAAAAGTACGATACAATGACAAGGGTAACCCTGCCGTTATTGAACAGGTTGGAGATACCATGAAAGTATATTTTGGAAATGGGGTTAGTGCCATTGCTCCAGGTCAGGCTGCCGTTTTCTACGAAGGTGATGATGTGATTGGTGGCGGTTGGATTACCTCAAGCTTTCACCAGAATAGAGAAAATTGATAACATTTAATCATACATCCACCTTGCCCCCTTCGAAGAAGAATTATCCACTTGAGGCGGTTCGACGATTCGGGATTATATGGATGTTTTTGATATTCCTTCTGACCTTTACAACCTCCTGCAACTCATCAAAAGAAGTTGGCCCGGAAACCGTAGGATATGACTTTTATCCATTAGTCGTTGGCAATTATCGGGTTTACGATGTAGAAGAGATCAACTACCTCATCACTGGTTTTGATACAGCCATTTATCAACTTCGGGAAATAATCACAGATTCCATTCCTTCGAATGATCAAACTACCTATCTCTTAAGAAGGGATATTCGTGAAAATGAACTAGATGAGTGGGAAAGTGACTCTGTCTGGACAGTCACGAGGACTACTAATTATCTTTCCATCACGGAAAACAACATTCCGTTTATCAAATTGACCTTCCCTGTAAAGGAAGGAAAAGAATGGGATGGAAACAGTTTAAATAGTAGGACAGAGCAGATCTATTATTATGAATCTATTGACACCCTCTTGGCTGATTCTCTTACATTGGATGATCAAATTCAGGTGGTCATTGAAGATGTTGAAGAAAACGTCACTGGTGTAGATTTAAGAAGTGAAGCGTATGTGAAAGGTATCGGTTTGGTTGAAAAAAACTATCTAACTCAAAAGAAGTGCACTTCCAGTGATTGTGGGCCAGACCTTGGAGAAGTAATTGCAGGTAGAGCTCTGCGACAGACATTAATTGAAATAGGAAATGAAGAATAAGTTTTGTTGGTTAATTACTTTCTTTCTGTGTGCTCAAATTGGTTTTTCACAGAGCCAGGTTAATAGGTATTTTGTTTATTTCACTGATAAGTCCGGGGATTTATATCCATATTCCATCTCCAATCCGGAAGATTTTTTGACGCAACGAGCCATCGACCGAAGGAATAATCAGGGCATAAGCATTACCGAAGAAGATTTACCAGTCTCCCCGACTTATGTTCAGGGACTCAAGGATGCCGGAATAGATGTTTTTTTTACTTCCAGATGGATGAATGGCGCATTAGTCAATGCCGATACCACTCTGCTTGACGACATTTCTCTGTTGTCATTTGTAGATAGCATAGCCTGGATAGCAGACACGACTAGACTAAGTTATGAAAAGGATATTCCTCCAAATCCGGAATCTTTTGACCCGCCTGTAGCAGTGGGAGGGAATTCAGATATACAGCTGGTCATGCTAGGAGCTGACAAGATGCATGAAGACAACATCAAAGGACAAGGGATGCTCATAGCAGTGCTGGATAATGGCTTCACAGGAGTGAATCAATTCACTCCATTTCAACATCTCTGGGACAATGATCGAATTGTTGCTACGAAAGATTTTGTTGAGAATTCAGGCAATGTGTTTCAGTTCGGAGATCATGGTACATCCGTTTTTTCCATTATCGCTTCAAATTATACTTCTTCGGAAGGTGACCTGATTGGCGTAGCTCCTGAAGCTGATTTTATTCTGTGTGTCACAGAAGAAGGCGGAAGTGAAGATCGGGTGGAAGAGTACAACTGGCTGCTCGGTGCTGAGTTTGCTGATAGCCTTGGAGCTGATGTGATCAATGCCTCATTAGGGTACAGTACATTTGATATTTCGGCACATGATTATACCAATGAAGATCTGGATGGGAAAACAGCGATCGTGTCCATAGCGGCTGAAATGGCTGCTAAGAAAGGTATGGTAGTGGTAACGAGTGCTGGTAATAGTGGAAGAAGAACACCTCCTGGCAATCTGATTAGCCATCCAGCAGACGCCAACAGAATTTTGGCTGTTGGAAGTGTGGATCCTAATTTCGAACGTTCAGATTTTAGTTCTGTTGGTCCTTCAACTGATGGACGAATTAAACCTGATGTTTCTGCTTTTGGTGATGGCACGGCAGTAATGAGGGGAAGTGGCTCGATTGAAAGGGGTGGTGGTACAAGCTTCGCTTCTCCTTTGATTGCGGGTTTTGCTGCATGCATCTGGCAGATGAACCCTGAAAGATCCTATAATGAAGTAATAGCTGCAATTAAAGAATCAGGCCACCTGGATGGCACCCCCGATAACATGCTAGGATGGGGAGTTCCTAATTACATCTATGCAAAAGATGTCAAAGCATTGAACATCAACGACATCCTTGAAGACAAAGTCACCTTTTATCCAAACCCATTTGTTGGGGATACCCTTTACCTAATTACAAAAGGAAAGTTTAAAGAAGGCATGCAAATCCGCATTCTGGATCCTAAAGGAAGTCTGGTCTTCAATAAGGAATTTAAACGGAAGGACATCAAAGAAAACATGGAATTGACCATTGACGGTAGTCAACAAGGAGTTTATTTCTTATTCTTGCAAACAGGAAATAATCAAAAGATCGTCAAACTCATCAATTTCTAATGTCCAAAAAGCTCATCGCCCCATCATTTCTTGCTGCAGACTTTGGTAACGTGCAGCAGGAAGTAGAAATGCTTAATAACAGCGAAGCGGATTACATCCACATTGATATCATGGATGGGGTGTTTGTTCCTAATATTTCTTTCGGCTTTCCGGTATGTCAGGCCATCCACAAACATGCAAAAAAACCGATGGACTTTCATCTGATGATTGAGCATGCTGATCCTTACCTGGAAGATTGCATGAAAGCAGGAGCGGAGATTATCACCGTTCACGAAGAGGCTTGCAGACACCTACACCGTACCGTCACTGAGATTAGAAAACTGGGAGCAAAAGCAGGGGTGGTGATCAACCCACACCGTCCAGTGAGTGCTCTGGAGGAGATTCTTCCATACGTTGATTTAGTGCTGCTTATGTCTGTAAATCCTGGTTTTGGTGGACAGAAATTCATTGAAACGACGTTTGAAAAAACGCGAAAGCTCAAAAAGATGGTCGATGAAATCAATCCGGAAATCATCATTGAGATTGATGGAGGTGTAAACGATCAGAACGCTGGTGAGCTTTTTAATGCGGGTGCAGATATGCTAGTGGCAGGAAGTTTCGTTTTTAAATCTGATGATCCGGCCCAAACCATCGCAAACCTCAAAAAAGCGTAATCCCTTGAGATCGCTAACGCTGCTAGTATTTCTCTTCATTTCAATCCCACTTGTCGCGCAAAATGAGGTAATTGAAGGAAGGATTGTGGATGAGGAAGGAGAACCGATTCCGGCTGTCAGCGTCATACTAAAAAACGACAGGACGAAAGGCACGGTTTCCAATCTGGATGGGTACTTTTTGCTAGAGTTGGATTCAGGAACCTACAATCTGATCTTCTCACATGTTCAGTATGGGTCGTATGAACTTTCAGAGATCCCTACCGGAGTAAGTGATTTTATCGTCACCATGAAACCGAAAACTACCCAATTGGATGATGTGGAAGTATCAGGCGAAAGGGATCGCGATCCCATTGACCCGGCTACTAAGATTGATGCTAAGTCCGCAAAGAACCTACCATCTGCTTTTGGGGATTTTAATAAGGTGCTACTCACACTCCCGGGGGTGGCTGGCAATAATGAATTGTCCTCTGCGTATAATGTTCGAGGTGGAAATTTTGATGAAAACCTGGTCTATGTAAACGATATCCCGGTTTACCGTCCATTTCTGGCCAATGCTGGCCGACAGGAAGGACTCAGTTTTGTCAACCCGGACCTGGTGGGTGATATTGACTTCTATGCAGGAGGTTGGGAATCTAAATACGGTGATAAACTCTCATCGTCCTTAAATATCGATTACAAAGAACCAGAGTCACTCGAAGGTCAGATTAATTTTGGATTGCTGGGAGGTTCCGCTTTCATCGGAAATCGGATTAATGATCATGTGCAATATCTGTTTGGTGCACGCCATAGAGACTCAAGATACTTGTTGAATACGCTGGAGACTGATGGTCAGTACCTGCCTACTTACAGCGATATACAAGGTTTTTTCACATTTGATTTAACGGGAAAGGGAAGTGAACAAATTAACCGAACCAAACTCAACTGGCTGCTTTCATATGGAAGAAATCGATACCTGACTCTACCGGTATCCCAAACCACTGATTTTGGATCGGTTTCCCAAAACCTAAGAATACAGACCGCATTTGATGGGAGAGAGGAATTGGATTATGATACCTATCAAAGTGGATTTAACCTGTCTCACAAATGGTCCAACCGGTTTCTGAGCCGATGGATAGTATCAGGTGTTTATACATCAGAACGTGAAAATTACAACGTGGAAGGAGCGTACCGAATCTGCGACATAGACAATAATCCGGGCTCGAACAGCTTCAATGAATGTGTGGTCGTACGGGGAATCGGCACCAATTTCAATTACGGAAGGAATACACTTGAGGCGCAGATATATAATGCGGAATGGAGAAATGAATACCTGCTTTCCGATTGGTCCATTTTGGAAGCGGGAATTGGTTTCAATAGAAACATTATTGATGATGAGTTAAATGAATATTCCTTTCTTGACTCTGCCGGTTTCGTTAACCTAAATGAAAGCACCTTCAATGAGCTTGAACTGGAAACTAATATCATTACAGGTTACCTTCAAACCACGCTTTTCTCCAAAGACTCTATGCATGCAGTGAATGTCGGAGCTAGGATCAACCACATGGACTATAACGATGAAACACTTTTTAGTCCTCGACTGATCTATAGATATAAACCAAACTGGGAGAAGGAAACGATTTTTCGGTTATCCGCAGGAAAATACAGCCAGCCACCTTTTTATCGAGAATTGAGGGACCAAAATGGAGATATTCAGGAAGATGTTCAAGCACAACAATCCATACACATCATCGGAGCAATGGAGCGCTTGATTACCTGGTGGAATCGGCCTTTCTTGTTCTCAGTTGAAGGATACTACAAGCACATGACCAACATGATTGCTTATGATATCGATAATGTGCGACTCAGATATTTTGCCAATAATGAGACAGAGGCGTTTGCCTATGGATTTGATTTTCGCATTAATGGAGAGTTTATACCGGGCACGCAATCCTGGTTTAGTCTGGGGATTTTGAATACCCAGGAAGACATAGTGGAAGATGATAAAGGATACATTCGAAGACCAACAGACCAACGGATTAACCTGGCGTTTTATTTTGAAGATCACCTTCCGGGAGATCCTACCATGCGCGTTTATGTTAACTCTGTGTTTGGCTCAGGTTATCCTTTAGGTCCACCCAATGAAATAAATGCGAGAAATATTTTCTCAGGTGATGAGTACTATCGGGTAGATCTGGGGATATCGAAATCATTCGAACTAAATAACAATAAGTACCTGAAAACCTTATGGTTAAGAGCGGAAGTATTGAATGTGCTGGGGGCTGACAATACCTTATCCTATTCCTGGATACAGGACGTCACGGGGGCACAATTAGCCATCCCCAATTCATTATCGGCAAGGTTTTTGAATTTCAAAATATCCGCAGACTTTTAGGTGATCATTCACCTATCTTTGTTTCACCATAATTAAAAAAAGGAAATGAATAGAATCACTCAATTATCCATGATACTCATAGCTGTTGTCATGCTGGCTTCATGTAACAGACAGGTAACCCGAATCAACCCGGATCAGCAAGTTGATCTCAGTGGTAGATGGAATGACACAGACTCAAAGCTAGTAGCCGAAGAAATGATTCAGGATGTAACTGGTAGACCATGGCACAATGACTTTCGCATTGAAAATGATCGTAAGCCTGTTGTGATTGTTGGCTATGTACAAAACAAAAGCGCTGAACACATTGAATCTGAAACGTTTATCAAAGACATAGAAAGAGAGTTTATCAACTCAGGCTTTGTTCGTGTCGTGTCCAATGCAGAATTCAGAGAAAAGCTACGCGAAGAGCGTGCTGAACAGGGTGAGTTTGCATCTCCAGAAACCCAGGCTAAGTGGGGAAAAGAACTGGGAGCTGACTTCATGATGTTTGGTGTAATCACGGCTGTAACAGATTCTTACAAAAAGGAAAAAGTGGTGAACTACAAAGTGAACCTTGAGCTCACGAATATCGAAACCAATGAAAAGGTTTGGATTGGAGACAAGGAGATCAAAAAGTACATCAAAAATTAATTCGAATGTGTTGTGGAGGTAGTGTAACCCTGCAACACATTTTTCCCAACGTATCCAAATCACCACACTTTCATGGTTTCCAGAAAGACCATATTCAGTATACCTGTATTTATTCTGCTGAGCGGATGCGCTTCGTTCTATCAGCTCAATTATGAGTTCAACAAGAATTTTGAGCAAGGCAATATTGAAGAAGCAGCAAACATCCTGGATCAGAATAAAAAGGCGGCAAAGAGCAAAACACGCTTTCTGTACTATGCCAACCAGGGTGTGGTTGAACATCTGCTAGGAAACTATCAGGAAAGTAATAAGTGGCTGGAGCAAGCTTACCTTTTTGGTGAAGATTATCATAAAAACTATTTGAACTTCGCCGCATCTTATTTCTTAAATCCCAACCTGATCGTTTACCCGGGTGAAGATCACGAACATTTAATGTTGCTTTATTACAAAGCATTAAACTTCCTGAAAATGGAAGATTATGATGCGGCATTGATAGAGTGCAGGCGGTTGAATCAAAGACTGTATGAGTTGGGAGATAAGTACTTATCCGAAAATAAGTATCAGAAAGACGCCTTCATCCACAATCTGATGGGCATCATTTACGATGCTTCCGGAGACTATAATAACGCCTTCATTGCATACCGGAATTCTTTGGAGATTTATCAAAATGAATTTTCTGAAATGTTTGGTTTGTCCGCTCCAGAACAACTGAAAAAGGATTTACTCAGGACTGCATCACTCGCTGGATTCCCTGAGGAGTTAGATAAATTCAGTGAAGAGCTTGGCATGGAATACACACCGCTATCACCTGCGACTGGAGGTGAATTGGTTTTCTTTTGGCACAATGGGCTGTCTCCTGTAAAAGACGAGTGGTCCATCAACTTTGTAGCCGTGAAAGGAGACGGAGGTCAGGTATTCTTTCAGAATGAAGAGTATGGCCTGAACTTTCCATTTTACTACGATACCAGCGAAGATGGCAATGCCAGCATCACAGACTTAACAGGTACCCGAGTGGCGTTCCCAAAATACGTGGAACGAGAACCATTTTTTCAGTACGCAAGCCTGGAAATGGAAAACTACTATTACCCACTCGAAATAGCCGAAGATATCAATGCAATTGCCTTTAAGACCTTACGAGAACGCATGCTAGAAGAGCTTGGCAAAGGGTTGTTACGGGTAGCCATTAAAAAGACGGTAGAAAAACAAGTCCGCAAAGAGGATGAAACACTCGGGTTTCTAGTGGGGCTTGTCAACTTTGCTTCCGAACAAGCGGACACCAGAAACTGGCAAACCATGCCTCACAGCATCCACTATTCACGTGTGCCATTAGAAGAAGGGGAGAATGAGGTCACCCTCCATACGGAAGGACCAAGAGGAGAGAGTTCTCAGACATTTACGTTTACAGGACATAAAGGCAAAACCCAATTCCAAACTTATCAGTCACTGGAGAGTAAGTCAACACTCTAAACTATCTGTCGAGTCGTTTTTCTTCCATGGTCACGTCCCTGTCTGTTCGGATGTGCATCTTGATATTTACCAGAAACTCTGTGCACCCGGAATCCACGAGTGCTTGCTGTGCGTCCTTTGCCACTTGCTGAAGTTTTTCATAAGGTCCCTGCATCACCGTTTCCATGGGAGTGATCAGATATGCTACCCCTGAATTTTGGATTACTTCAATAGCAGCATCTATCTTCTCATATACATTGCCCTCGCGCTCAAGAGGAACAACCTGTATCGCCAGCTGAATATTTTTGTCAGTCATAAGATCATATTTCCAGCGAAAATAAATCTTTGAATATTTAGACGAGGACTTTTCCCTATTTAGTTAAAAGGCTTTATTTTGAGGCATAATAATAACCAACCCTAAGCATGTTCACCGAGTACGAAATAGAGTCCATGATCGCTTATCCAGAAGTGCTGGAGGCTACCCAAACATTAAAAAAAGACTTTCTCAAGACTGAGGCTCCATACCTGGAAGTTAGTGATGAGGACTTCTTTTCTCTCATTATCATGACACCTACCATTGGCATTGCCATGGCAGATGGTAAGATTACTTTGTTTGAGGAAATGGCCTTAAACAAAAAGGCAAGAAAACTATCCAAAGGAGGGTATTTCATGAAGAAAGATCCGGTAGTTTATGCCATGAAGTTTTTGATAAAAAATTATTACAACTGGCAGGACAAGTTTTTCGATGTGCTGAAAATGACAATCAAAGTCACTTGCGGTCTGGATAGCATGGTACATGCTCCTGTAGAAAAGCATGAGCCAATCGATTATCACGAGTACCGCCAGGCTGTTCTACATTCACCATACCTATTGATTCGATTTATTGCCAGCTTTTTTCTGGAGAATGATGAAGATATCATTAATGAAAATCATAAAGTAGGTAAATCAGAATATCAGCGTATGCTTTTGATAGGTGAGAAGTTGGAGCTTGATCACATCCCTGTGTTCCAAATGTTTTGTAAGACCTTCCAATAATCTACGCCTAATTGATACGTTGTTGGTGGTAGTGATCAGATACATACTCATAGCTTTTTCAGGAATACTACTCCTATCATGTGGCAATGATGATGGCGTATCCACTTCTGCAGATGGGAACATTCAGGCATGGTTGGATTCTACCAGTATTTCAGCCTCGCGGGATGATGCCACAGGCATCTACTATTATGCTGATTCGTTAAATCCGTCCGGAGCACAAGTATCATCCGGAAGTGTTGCCGCCATCTATTACACCCTTAGCGACCTGAATGGAAATGTGATTGCAAGTCATCAGCGAAACAATGGGGACTCGCTGATCTTTAAGGTAGGAGCATCAGCTGTTTATCCGTTAGGGGTGGACAGGGGAGTGACTTTCATGCGGGTAGGGGAAATTTACAATTTCATACTCCCACCAGAGCAAGCATACCAGGATCTAACTTCAGGTGCAATTAATCCAAACCTAATCGCTCACCTGGAAATTCAGGTGGTAGGGGTTCATGCTGAGTCAGATCTGTTTGCTCAGGATATTACAGCTATCGATGATTACATCACCACAAATAATCTAAATGATACGGTGACCAATCCATTGAATAGGGTGGAGCAATTCTCTGCCTCAGGTATTTCTTACAAAAGACTAAGTGCAGGATCGGGAGCTCTGCCATTAAACGGTGATACAATCATTGTTGATTACAATGGCCGATTTCTCGATGACTCATCTTTTGGTAGCGAAACAGGATTTGAGTGGATTTATGGATCCAATGATCCTCGTGAACTACTTGTTGGTTTTGAATTTGGTGTGTCGTTGATGCAAACCGGTGAACGAGCGCTGATCATGATACCTTCCTCACAGGCTTATCGGGAGAGTGCTTTGGTAATCCCTGATTTTATTTCGAATGATTTGGTAGAAGATGACATCATTCCTGATTATGTTACTTCCATACCTCCTTACCATCCATTATTATTTGAGATTACGCGTGTAGATTAAAGACATTCAAAATGAATACAAGGACCATGAGCAATATATACTGTAAAAGGCTGTCCAGGCAATCTCATAGATACCGTGTAATTTTGAGTTGATTTGCTCGCCGCTATCAAACGATATGGCCTTCTTTCCCTATTAGGTTTAACCACCTTACAGGGTCTATCCCAGGATATTTATGAGAAATACGATATCTATCGAAATCCTGTTTACGTATTTCTCAACAAATTTAGTATCACAGCAACCACTGGTATAGGTATCACTAGCTATTCGCATCAGTTGAGTGGCGTATATTTCTATCAGGATGCACAAAATCAATTCATCTTTTCAAATGATATTGAAAATCTGGGCAGCACATTTTCTGGTTATACGGACTGGCTGAATGATCCGCAACTAGGGTTCGAAACATCCCTTGAAAATCCTTTTGATTTGCCATTTGACTATCTATCCAATCCAGTATACAACCCTGCCTTAGGAGATCAAACATTCCTTGTAGATACAGACACTACTGATTTTGGATTTAAAGGAGGGTCACGGGGCATTCCAATCACACTGTCTATCCACTACAATTTTGACAAGTTCCGGATTGGTGCAGGTTACAGCTACGAATTTCACTTCCTTCGAAGGTTAGAACCTACAAACTATTTTGGCCAGGTTAGAAACTATGAACCTAATGTCAAACGCACACGCTATTCACGATTATTTGGAATGGTAGGGTATAAGTTCTACTCCTTTTGGAGCTATGATTTTGTGGCTGAGCTCCAGGTGGGTCGTATTACCGCAGGAAAGCAGTTTAATAATGGTGCAATTTCCAGAGGGATCTATACCAATCTGGGAGTGAGTATTGAGAACAATTGGTCTGAATATTTCCGGGTCATCATTCGACCCAGCGTAGATTTCAAATCTTATACCATCAACATCCCGGATGGTTCTACGGTAAGGCATAGTTATCCAACGTTCTTTATTCAGGCGGGAATAAGTATCAATATTCCGGACATCCCACGTTCGCCCATGAAGAGTGATCATGTGCAGCTTAAACATATCTACAGAGACCCGGTAACAGGCCGAACCATGGAAGTAAGAGGGCAGCCAATCTGGAAGCGCCAAAACCCCAAAGTAGGCGAAAATAATCGCCGTATGTGGCCAAAAAGAAAGAAAGCGATTAAAAAGCTGAAGACAAAAAATTAGTCATTATTGATCCGGTCTTTTTTATCAAATTCTGTTGTTGCCAAAGCAATGATTTCACCTAGAATTTCGCTAAATTGCGGGTTGATTTTTGGCTAACCCAAATAAGCATAAATGGCAGACGGAGATATCGATAACTTATCCTCATCCGAAGAGAACATTATCCCAATAAATATTGAAGAAGAAATGCGTGGCGCCTACATCGATTACTCGATGAGCGTGATCATTTCACGGGCCCTTCCAGACGTAAGAGACGGCTTAAAACCCGTTCACAGAAGGATTCTTTACGGAATGGACGAGTTGGGAGTTAATTACAATAAGTCCTATAAGAAGTGTGCGAGAATTGTCGGGGACGTGCTTGGTAAGTACCACCCACATGGAGATACTGCGGTTTACGATACCATGGTGCGTATGGCGCAGGATTGGTCCATGCGATATCCACTCGTAGATGGCCAGGGTAACTTCGGGTCTGTCGATGGTGACTCTCCCGCTGCGATGCGTTACACGGAGGCTCGATTAAGACGAATCTCAGAAGAACTACTGGCTGATATTCGGAAGAATACGGTGAATTACGTACCCAATTACGATGATAGTACCGAAGAACCAAGCGTACTGCCTTCAAAAATCCCTAACCTACTGGTAAATGGTGCAAGTGGTATCGCCGTAGGTATGGCCACCAATATGGCGCCTCACAACCTCAGTGAGGTCGTAGATGGCACGATTGCATACATTGATAATCGAGAGATTACCATTGATGAGCTAATGAAGCATGTGACAGCTCCGGACTTCCCAACAGGAGCGACCATTTATGGGTATCAGGGAGTGAGAGCAGCATACGAAACCGGTAGAGGGAGAGTAGTGCTTCGTGCAAAAGCGGATTTTGATACAACTAAGACCGGAAGGGAACAGATAATTGTAACTGAAATCCCTTATCAGGTAAACAAGGCAAGCATGATCGAGAAGACAGCTGCCTTAATCAACGAGAAAAAAATCGAGGGTATTTCGGACATCAGAGATGAGTCTGATAAGCAGGGAATGCGTGTCGTTTACGATCTTAAAAAGGATGCAATCCCGAATATCGTTCTAAACAACCTTTACAAGCAAACAGCACTACAGTCGTCTTTCAGTGTGAATAATGTAGCACTTGTAAAAGGACGACCTAAAACATTAAATCTCAAGGACTTAATCGTTCACTTTGTGGACCACAGGCATGAAGTGGTGGTTCGAAGAACAGAGTACGAACTGGATGAGGCCGAAAAAAGAGCGCATATCCTTGAAGGATATCTGATCGCGTTGGATAATCTGGATGAAGTAATCAACCTGATACGATCGTCTAAAGACCCGGATGAAGCTCGTATTGGATTGATTGAGAAATTCAGCCTTTCTGAAATACAGGCGAAAGCTATCCTAGATATGAGACTACAGCGTCTCACAGGACTGGAGCGCGATAAGATTCAAAAAGAATACGAAGAGATTCAGGCATTGATCAAAGAGTTGAAGGAGATTCTTGGGGATGAGGGCAGACGAATGCAGATCATCAAAGATGAGTTGCTGGAAATGAAAGAACGCTATGGAGACGATCGCAGATCTGATATTGAGCATAGTGCCGATGAGTTCACAGCTGAAGATATGATCCCGGACGAGGATATGGTGATTACCATCTCGCATCAGGGATATATTAAGCGAACGCCTTTGACCGAATACAGAACTCAGGGAAGAGGTGGAGTAGGAAGTAGGGCGGCTACTTCGAAAGATGATGATTTTACCGAGCACTTATTCATTGCATCAGCTCATAACTACCTGTTGATCTTCACAGAGTTCGGGAAGGTATTCTGGATCAAGGTGTGGGAGCTACCGGAAGGTAGCAAGGCGTCTAAAGGAAGACCTATTCAAAACCTGATTAACATTGAGTCGGACGATAAGGTACGTTCTGTCATCAACGTGAAAACACTAGACGATCCGGACTACATCAATAACAACTTCCTCGTGATGTGTACCAAGCGTGGAGTGATCAAGAAAACTTCACTGGAAGCATATAGCCGACCAAGAAGAAATGGCATCAATGCGATTACCATTCGAGAGGATGATAAGCTATTGAATGTACGACTTACCGATGGGGACAATCATATCGTGATTGCATGTAATACAGGGCGAGCAATTAACTTCCATGAATCAGACGTACGATCCATGGGACGAATGGCCTCTGGAGTACGTGGGATGAACATTACGGACAAAGAATTTGTGGTTGGTATGGTTTGTGTAGACTATAAAAACCCACCAAACCTGCTTGTGGTATCAGAAAAAGGATACGGCAAGCGTTCTGATCTGGAAGATTACCGCATCACCAAACGAGGTGGTAAGGGAGTGAAAACACTGAACGTTACAGATAAGACAGGAGCTCTTGTAGCAATCAAAGACGTGATTGATGGGGATGAGCTGATGATCATCAACCGCTCAGGAATTGCGATCAGGATGTCTGTAGACAATCTTCGGGTAATGGGAAGAGCAACTCAGGGTGTTCGACTTATAAAACTTAATGAAGATGATGAGATCTCAGCTGTTGAAAAAATCTCCAATATTGGAGGTGATGACGAAGCAGAAGGAGAGGTCGATCAGGAAAACGAAAACCAAAAGGATAACGAATAAATTAAACATTGAATAATGAGAACTTTTTTAACACTATTGTTAGCGGCTATTTGTATTGCGGGATACTCGCAGAAAAAGCCCAAAATCAACCAAGCGCTTTCAGCCATGGAAGATGGTGAGCTAGCCGAAGCGAAAGCAATCATTGATGCTGCCATAGAGCATGAAAAAACCAAAGATGATCCTGAAACCTGGTACTACAGAGGTCAGATCTATGCATCATTAGATACGGCTAGTGGTGAGCCAGGTGCAATGGAAGAAGCGCTTGAAGCGTTTGAAAAAGCGTTGGAACTCGATCCGGAACAGAAGAAGATTTCAACCTTTACCGGAGCTGGTATTGAGAATATCGACACGAAAAAGCAAGGGTGGTATGCGTACTACTACAATGAAGCAATTTCAGATTACAACGAGGAATCTTTCAGTTCTGCAGCAGACAATTTCGAAACTGCATTTTTCATTAACCCAAGCGATACCAATGCCATCTTAAATGCAGCTTATGCATCGGTAGCTGCCGGCGATGATGAACGAGCTAAAAGCAACTTTATGAAATCATATGAAGCTGGAGTAAGAGAAAAAACGGTATTCCTTCAGCTTTACAATTACGCCATAAGAGAAGAGCGCTATGAAGATGGACTTGATATCATCAGAAAAGGTAAAGATGCCTACCCGGATGATATTGATTTGGCAAAATATGAAATTAACCTTTTGATTCAGCTAAATCAAACAGAAGAAGCTAAAGCAGGATTGGAAAAAGCAATCGAGGCAGATCCAAACAATGCCGACTTGCATTTCAGTCTGGGCGTACTTAAAGAAGAGCTGGGTGACAAAGAAGGTGCAATGGCAAGCTATAATAAAGCACTTGAAATCGATCCGGATCACTACAACTCCAACTTCAACAAAGGAGTGGCTGTTTTCAATGAAGCAAATGAGTTGATTAAAGAGCGAAACGCACTTAGCTACAAAGAAGTAGCAAAAAGCAAGGAGCTGACAAAGAAGATTAATGTGAAGCTGGAAAATGCACTTCCTATTTGGGAGAAATTGTACTCACTTAATAGCTCAGATCAAACAGTGCTTGAGACACTCGGTTACATTTACAATAGCCTTGGCAAAAAAGACAAGTACAACAAAATCCAAGATGAATTGGACGCACTGAGCGGCAATTAATTAGCAAGAACATTCAAAGAAGAGCCGATCATTTAGATCGGCTTTTTTTATTCCATCTGTTTTAAAAGGACTTTTTCTGTTGATGGTAAAATGTCGTTATCAAAAAGAATTTTTGCACTGGCTGTGTGTAACAAAGGTTACAAGCAGCTATCTTGAGGTCTGCTACTTTTGTGGCCTGTTATGAACCTGATCCAACGTCTATTTCCAATTTTTCAATGGCTCCCAGCCTATAAAAAGGCTGACCTGAACGGTGATTTGTTTGCTGGGCTTACTGTGGGAGTGATGCTCATTCCACAAGGAATGGCATATGCGCTGATTGCAGGATTGCCTCCAGTTTATGGACTTTACGCATCCATCGTACCACAGATCATTTATGCCCTGTTTGGCACATCACGTCAGCTTTCTGTTGCGCCGGTAGCTATGGACTCATTGTTGGTGGCCGCTGGAGTCTCTGTATTGGCCACAGAAGGGTCAGAAAGCTACATTGCTTTTGCCATCCTGATCGCCTTTTTTATGGGTACTTTTCAATTGCTATTAGGCGTGCTCCGGTTGGGGTTTATTACCAACTTACTTTCAAAGCCCGTCATCAGTGGCTTTACTTCTGCTGCCGCATTGATTATCGCATTCAATCAACTTAAGTACCTTTTAGGCACTGAAATAACCAAAAGCAATCGGTTTTACGAAGTAGTGATGAATAGCGCCAGGCAGATCAATGAGACGCATGTCATCACGCTAATTATTGGCATTGCGGCTATTGTCCTTATTAAGTCTCTGAAGTCTTTAAACAAAAACATACCCGGTGCACTAATAGCCGTAATCCTCGGCACAGTGATCGTGTATTCATTACGATTAGATGATGCTGGTGTCAGTATTGTTCAGAACATTCCGCAAGGACTGCCATCAATGCAATTGCCAGACTTTTCTTTAGGACAATTCAGAAAGGTGTTACCACTGGCGTTTACCATTTCCGTTGTGGCATTTATGGAAGCATTCTCTGTAGCAAAGGCAGTAGAAGCCAAGAGGAGAGATCATAAAGTGATCCCAAATCAGGAACTCATCGGACTTGGAGCGGCCAACCTGATCGGATCTTTATTTCAATCCTACCCGGTGACGGGAGGTTTCTCTCGCACGGCTGTCAACCATCAGGCCGGCGCAAATACACCTCTAGCATCCGTTGTAAGCGCAGCTATTGTAGCGCTCACGCTCATCTTCCTGACATCCCTGTTTTATTTCTTACCTCATGCTATTCTCGCAGCAATCATCATGGTAGCCGTAAGCAACCTTTTTGATTTGACTTATGCAAAAAAGCTTTGGAGAGAAAGTAAAAAAGAGTTCCTTGTATTGCTGTTCACATTCCTTGTGACCCTGAACATCGGGATGGTAATCGGGATTGTCACCGGCATCATACTATCTATTCTACTTTTTCTGTATCGTGCGGCCTATCCACATATTGCTCGGCTAGGCCGGATCAAGGGACACCATGAGTTTCGAAACGTCACTCGCTTCAACAATCTTGAAACCTGGGAAGGTCTGATGATCATTCGCATCGATGCACCACTGAGTTTCATCAACATCCAGGAGATCAAAGATTATATTCAACATCTGCTCAGTAGAGAACCGAAGACCCGGGAGATCATCATTGATGCAGGACCCGTCAGTCACCTGGATGCAACCGCAGCAGACGGATTGCATACCCTGCTGGAAGAACTGAACCAGAAAGGAGTGAGGTTGGTTTTCTGTGACGTAATAGGACCTGTGAGGGACACTATGAAGCAGACCGGGCTAACGAAGACCATCGGAAAAGAAAATCTATTTTTGAGTTTGAGTGAAGCGGTAGAAAATGCATTAACCAATGCAAAAGACCCTTACAAAAAAGTAACCCTACAAACGAATGTCAAAGCGTAACAAATGTTACAAACCTGAACCATTTAGCGTCGTATTTTTGTAAAAGAAATAATTAAGATATGAACATCGAACAGATATATACCGGATGCCTGGCACAAGGCGCATACTACATTGAAAGTGAAGGAGAAGCGGCAATAATTGATCCGCTGAGAGAGTCTGCTCCCTATCTTAAAAAAGCAGACAAAGAAGGAGCGAAGATCAAATACATCTTTGAGACACATTTCCATGCAGATTTTGTCTCAGGACATGTGGATTTGGCGAAGAAGTCAGGTGGGAAGATTATCTATGGTCCGGGAGCGAAAGCTGAGTTTGATTTTCATGAAGCAACGGACGGAGAGGTGTTTGAGCTTGGTAAAATCAAGATCAAAGTGCTTCACACACCAGGGCACACCCTCGAGAGCACAACCTATCTGTTGATTGATGAAAACGGAAAAGAGCACGCCATCTTCAGCGGTGACACTTTATTCATTGGTGATGTAGGACGTCCGGATTTGGCACAAAAGGGAGACATGACCCAGGATGACCTAGCAGGTATGCTGTATGAAAGTCTTCGATCTAAGATTATGACTTTACCAGACGAGGTAGTAGTATATCCTGCTCATGGGGCCGGTTCTGCCTGCGGTAAAAACATGAGCAAGGAAACGTTTGATCTTTTGGGCAATCAGAAGAAAGCAAACTACGCACTTCGTGCTGATATGACCAGAGAAGAATTTGTCAAAGAAGTAACCGATGGATTACTTCCACCACCACAATACTTCGCCCAAAATGTCGCTATGAATAAGTCAGAAGCTGTTGGTCTGGATTCTGTACTTGAAAAAGGGAAAGTACCGCTAGACGTTGAGACCTTTGAAGCAATGGCTAACCACGAAGGAGCGTTGGTCCTTGACACAAGAAATCAAAAAGACTTTGTAAAAGGTCATATTCCAAATTCAATCTTCATCGGGATCGATGGGAATTTCGCACCGTGGGTAGGGGCTTTAATTCCTGACCTACAACAGCCAATCGTATTTTTAGCTGATGAGGGCAGGGAAGAAGAAGTGGTAACCCGATTATCCCGAGTAGGCTATGACAATACACTTGGATACCTGGATGGCGGAATCGATGCGTGGGTAAAGGCCGGAAAAGAGGTGGAAACCCTGGAATCCATTTCAGCAAATGAATTTGCGGAAGCTTATAAAGGAGGCAACCTTCATGTGATGGATGTTAGAAAACCGGGTGAGTTTGAATCGGAACACATAGAAGATGCAGAAAGCCTGCCGCTGGACTATATCAGCGAAAACATGGATCAGGTGGATGAAAACAAAAAATACCACATTCATTGTGCCGGAGGATACCGTTCGGTGATCGCTGCTTCCATACTTAAATCACGCGGATTTCATAATCTGGTAGATGTAGCTGGAGGCTTTAAAGCGATTAAGGATACGGATATCCCAACCACAAATTACGTATGTCCAACTACCCTGAAGTAAATAAATAGTTTGTTTTCCCCCTTGGAGCGGTTCAACGCTTCGAGGGCCAGGGAGAAGATCTCCTCCAAACAGTACGAACATTTAAAAATCATTAGATCTTATGGAATTTATCTATGAGCCATGGCCCTGGTACGTGGCAGGGCCGCTTATTGCCTTTATTATGTTAAGTCTGCTGCTCTCAGGAAAGCGCTTCGGACTAAGCAGTAACCTGAGAAGCATGTGTGCAGTAATGGGGGCAGGCAAGCATTGCGACTTTTTTGACTTTAACTGGCGGGCCCAAAGCTGGAACCTGGTCTTTGTGATAGGGCTAATCATCGGAGGGTTTATCGCCAATAATTTTATGGGGGCCGGAAATGTGTCCATTTCACAAACCACCATTTCAGAATTGCAAGCGATGGGATTTGAAAACCCCGGGGAAAGCCTGGTTCCTGTAGAACTATTCAGCTGGCATAACTTACTGACAATTAAAGGGTTAATTGCGGTTATTTTAGGTGGATTTTTAGTGGGGTTTGGGGCACGTTATGCGGGCGGATGTACCTCTGGGCACGCCATCAGCGGCCTGAGCGATTTGCAAAAACCATCATTGATTGCCGTGGTAGGATTTTTCATTGGAGGCCTGCTTGTTACTTATTTGGTTACACCATACTTATTAGCTCTTTAAATCAAAACATGAAGTTCTTAAAATTTATATTCTTCGGGATCATATTCGGTATTACACTTACAAAAGCAGAAGTCATTTCCTGGTATCGGATCTATGAAATGTTTCGCTTTCAATCATTTCACATGTACGGAGTGATCGGATCATCCGTGATACTCGGAATCATCATGATACAGATCATCAAACGTAGGCAGATTAAATCCATTGATGGTAGGCCTATCGAAATCGAACCGAAAGCACGTGGAATAAAGCGATACCTGTATGGAGGTATCATCTTTGGCATTGGATGGGCGCTGACCGGTGCATGCCCTGGACCATTGTTTATACTGGTGGGAAATGGATTAGGCGTTTTCCTTGTCGCCATTGCGTCAGCTACCTTGGGAACGTATGTATATGGAAGAATAAAGCACAAACTTCCGCACTATTAAAGCAAACACGATGTTGGTGAGATGCGTTGAATAAGAATCTATGAACAAAGCATTTCTGGAATCAATCTATCTGGCTCATCAAAAATGTAGCAACTGTCCATCTCAAAAAGAGGTGTCCGGTTTTTTCGATCGCTTGTTGGGGATAATGTTTCCAAACTTCTCCAGCCATCCGATCAAAGAAAAAAATCAGGTAGAAGCTCAGTTCGATGCGCTCAAAATTGAATTGAAACGGCTGTTAGGATCTGAATCGGAAACATCCGATACGATCGTAGATGACTTTTTTAATGCGTTACCCTTAATATATACTCGTTTGCAGCATGATGTAGACGCGCTGTATCAAGGTGACCCGGCAGCAAAGACCAGGGAAGAAGTCATCCGTTCCTATCCCGGTTTTTTAGCGATCGCCGCGTATCGCATCGCACATGAACTGTACACCTTGGAAGTGCCAATACTGCCACGATCCATTACCGAATATGCCCATAGCATTACTGGGATTGACATTCATCCGGGTGCCCATATCGGAGAACGATTTTTCATTGATCACGGAACCGGCGTAGTGATCGGGGAGACCACAGTTATCGGAGATGATGTCAAAATCTATCAGGGAGTAACCTTGGGAGCACTGAGTGTAGATAAAATATTGTCGAACGTAAAACGACACCCAACCATCGGTGATAAGGTCATCATCTACTCCGGAGCAACCATACTGGGCGGTGATACAGTGATCGGCGAGGAGTCAGTCATCGGAGGGAACGTCTGGCTGACCAGCAGTGTGCCCAAGGGATCCAAAGTGTATTACCAACCCACCATTACAAATCAGGAATCCAGGGACTCGATAATCATTAAGAACGCATGAAGCTATTTGACCTCATCGGTAATACACCATTGGTAGAAATTAACCGATTAAATCCGAACAAAAACATTAAAATCTATGGCAAACTGGAAGGTCAGAACCCGGGTGGCAGTGTAAAAGATCGGGCAGCTTTTGGTATGATCAACGGGGCAATGGAACGTGGAGAAATCAAACCTGGC
The DNA here is from genome assembly GCF_965247405.1 of Ekhidna sp. GTDB lineage: Bacteria > Bacteroidota > Bacteroidia > Cytophagales > Cyclobacteriaceae > Ekhidna. Next base: position 3,963 of record NZ_OZ252014.1, on the reverse strand, counting down.
GATCGATTGATTGAAGCCACCAGCGGAAATACCGGTATAGCCTTAGCAATGATCGCTCAAAGCATGGGACTGAAAATGACCCTGCTGATGCCGGAAAACAGCACCATAGAACGGGTGCAAGCCATGAAAGCCTACGGAGCAGAAGTCATTTTGACACCTGCAGAAGGAACCATTGAATACTCACGAGAGCTGGCGGAAAAGAAAGCGAAAGAGGAGGGCTATTTCATTTTAAACCAGTTTGCTAACCCCGACAATTGGGGCATGCATTACCGCACTACCGGGCCGGAAATCTGGCGCGACACCAAAGGAGAAATCACGCATTTTGTATCAGCGATGGGTACTACGGGTACCATTATGGGTGTTTCAAGGTATCTGAAAGAGCAAAATGAGAAAATAGAAATTGTAGGAACACAACCATCGGAAGGTTCCAGCATACCAGGTATCCGTAGATGGTCGCCAGAATTTTTACCAAAGATTTTTGAAAAGGAACGCGTGGATCGAACCATTGAAGTAAATGAAGAGCAGGCATGGAACATGGCTCGCAAACTTTCAATGGAAGAAGCGATCATGAGTGGCATGAGTAGTGGAGGCGCGCTCACGGCTGCATTGCAGGTTGCCAGCGAACTAGATGAGGGAGTGATCGTTTTTATCGTGTGCGATCGGGGAGACCGATACCTTAGCTCTGGACTATTTGATTAATTGGATGGAACAGAAAATCATTCTCATCTCATCTCAGAATCTATAAAATCCGTTTTAACAAACCTTTATAAAGTATGGCATATCAAAACATCTCACCAGAAAAATTCAAATCACTTATTGGCAGTGAAGATCATGTATTGCTGGATGTACGGACCCCTGCAGAATACGTAGAAGGCAAAATCGAGGGACATCAGCTAATCAATTTCAACACTCCGGACTTTCCGGAACAAATAGACAAGCTGGATCGATCTAAGAATTACCTGGTGTATTGCAGAAGTGGTAATCGCAGTGGCCAAACCTGCCAGCTGATGCAAAGCATGGGATTCTCAGGGAATCTTTACAATTTGGAGGGTGGCATTCATGCATGGAATGATGCATATGGGAATTCATAAGTCTCTCAGGATTTGTACCTTACAGCCATGTTGTTAACCATTCTATTATTAGCCACCTTGGTAGGAATTATTCTCTTTGTCCGCTACATCTTTAAAGACGAGGGCCCACATCATCAATAGCTATTTATTAGTGTATAGCTTTCTGTCAAAGTACATGGATCCGGCTAATAAGACAATGGCTACTACAGGACCTGGCCAGTTCGGATCTCCGATGGACAGGTGCGCATACAACGCCAGGATAAAATCAATACCAAGCCCATAATACGCCAGCTTCTTTAGTATTGGAGAAAGTTTGGTAACAATGGCCAGCACGGCCAGAAATTTTGCAATGCCCAAAGGGATGACCAATGCGCCAGAAAATCCTAGGCCTTCATACATTTCAGCCAGGGTTTCTGTTTGGGTAAAAGAGAAGAAGGCCTGGAAGAGCATCATCGCACAGAGTAGACCGGTAAAGACCCAGTAGAGTATTTTATTCGTTTTCATAGTTGTACGGTTGATCTAATTATCTATGAATTTACACAAACAGGGCAGTTTTATAAAATAGTTACTTAACATAATATAAATTATATAACAAAGCTGTTGTTTATTACTGCTGTCGCTATTTGACGATTTGCTGTCAGCTTCGATTATATAATGATATTATGTTAACCAGCAAAGCTGGACTTTGACGTGCACGTTTCTGTTGTTTGATTTTTTTGGTGCTGTGCTTCTAGCTGGGTTGTTATATAATTAGACGTTATATTAAATAGCCGCTCGGCCAGCGCACAAACCCTGCGCTCTGCCGTGCCCTGACCAAACGGCTATTAGGCTGTCTACAAAAAATCGGTAAAAAGTACAACAGGTTGATATTCAATAACTTATATATTTCTTCTGCTTACTACTTTTAAGCCACTACCTTATATTTCAATAAATTCTCCAAATCAAACATCTTTGAGGGCTCACTTATTATGTCGAGATCATACTCTCCGTGTATATTTATATGCTTCCATGATATTACATGGTTTGAAGAAATTGCATTTATTACCTCTAAAGCCTGCTTCTCATTCATTGCAGATAGTCTCTTTGTAAGTTCTAGGTAATTCCAAAGGACAATTACATTTTGGATTAAGGTTCTACAACCAAGGGCTATTTCCTGCTCTGACTTCTCACCAACTCTAAACTCCTGATTATCACCAAACCAAACATCCTTAGCGAACTTATGCCACAGTTCCCCTTTGTTAAGTTGCTTCTGCATTCTAGATCTTAGATCCGATTCATCGTAGTATTTAAGAAGAAATAGAGATTTATGTATTCGCCCCAATTCTTTAAGTGCCTTATATAATGGGTGACTTTGAGAGTAAGAACTCAGCCTTCTAAGTATAACTGAAGCTTTAACATGTTTGATTTTGATGGATACTAGTAATCTTAATATGTTATCCCATTGATCTTCAATGATTTTGACATTTATATATTTAGAATTGTCGGGAAGAATTCGATAGCCTTTATTTTCATAATGCCCCCTCTTTCTATTCTTGAATGTGTACATAATTTGATCCCCAGCAATTCGAGGCGCAAACACAATACCAATTGAGTAGCATATGCCACAGAGTATTTCCGTATAGCCATGCGTATCTGTGCTATGGATCGTACTTTCTACTTCTTCATTATCTAGTAATCCATCAATAACATATGTAGCCTCCCTCTCTGTTGGACTTATAATAGTATCATAAAATACTCGACTATACTCATCGATAAAGCTATAGGCTGTCACTCCTTTACCTCTACCAAAGTACTTATATGAATGACTTGCATGTATCGAAGGAACAGATACTCCAAATTTTTGCCCGTCACTTGATGTATGTAACTCGTCAACGGAAGCCTTAAAGTGCTGGGGTACAGAAAGCTTATCTATAACACTTAAAATGCGATTTCTTGCTTCGTTAATATTTTCTTTCGAAAAATACCAACGAGCTGTGTTCTCAAGTTTTTCTGCATTTAGTCCATGGGTTATTCGACCCATTTTCCTAACACCAATATTACAACCTAATCCAATTATTGCAGCAAATATCACCTGCACCTCAGGAGTTTCATGACCACCTTTCATAGCAAAATGTGTAAAGCATTCTGTAAAATCAGTCGCATCCTGAATGTCTGAAAGAACCTTTACTAATGGGACTACTTCATCCTTGTTTAGGAGGTTGTCAATTATCTCTGATCCTAAATCCTCAGCCTTGTCATTGGTCACAAAAGGCTTTCCATTCTTCCTAAACTTCAAGTTATCATTCTCAGAAAGGTTTTGATTTGTTTTCTCATACTGTTCATCCAATTTTTTTTCGAGTGATATTATTACATCAGTAAAGTCTCTTAAATGTGACAAGTTTACTTTTTCTAAAAGGTATTCTTTATCCCTCTCCCAGGTTTCATCATCAATCATATAATCATTGATAGATCTGTAATCATTGGAGTACTTTAGATTTAGTGATCCCGATTTGATATGGAATGCTGATTCATTGAATAAGAGCGATCTGTAAATCTTATTATTTATTTGGCTGCTACTGTGAGTTTGGACGTACTTACCCTGACTAGAGTTAAGGAATCCTATTGGTGCACTAGATCCTAAGTTTCCATCTTTATATTGAAAGTGTTCAACAGCTCGGTAGATCTCTTTCTCAGAAGTTTTACCATCAAACTTCAATGAAAGAACAATATCCTTTAATCTTCTAGCAAGCTTGATTGAACCCTCTTCTACTTTAGAGTAGAACATTTCATCTTTCAATTTAGTAGATACTGTAAGCTCAAGTTGTTCGAGCTCCTTTTTAATTGTTTCTACCACATCGGGACGACTTCTTATTACATTGAGTGCCGCGACAATTCGTTCTTCTGCAGAAGATCT